>DASWGE010000124.1:0-6664 GCA_036393895.1 Streptosporangiaceae bacterium
CGCGGCGGAGACGTTCGGGTTCTGCAGCGTCCACGCGACGGCCAATTGCGACAGGGTCAGCCCGGCCTCCTCCGCAACCGGCCGAAGCTGCTGGACGCGGCCGAGGATTGCGTCGGTCAGGTACTCGGCGATGAAACGCGAGCCGCTGCTGTCGGTCGCCCGCGAGCCGGCCGGCGGAGCCGCGCCGGGCAGGTACTTCCCGGTCAGCGTGCCCTGCGCGATCGGCGACCAGACGATCTGGCCGACCCCTTCCTTTTCGGACAACGGGACGATCTCCGACTCGATCACGCGCCAGATCATGTTGTACTGCGGTTGGTTGGACACGATCCGGTCCAGGCCCATCTGGTCGGCGATCCGCAGCGCCGCGGCGATCTCTTCCGCACGCCACTCGGAGACTCCGATGTAGAGCGCTTTGCCCTGCCGAACCAGATCGTCGAAGGCCCGTATCGTCTCCTCGAGCGGCGTCTCGTGGTCGTACCTGTGCGCTTGGTACAGGTCGACATAGTCGGTCCGCAGCCGTCGCAGCGATGCATTGGCCGACTCGATAATGTGCTTGCGGGACAGGCCTCGGTCGTTCGCGCCGGGCCCTGTCGGCCAGAAGACCTTCGTGCAGATCTCAACGGACTCCCGCCGGACGCCGTCCAACCCGCGGCCGAGCACGTCCTCGGCCTTCGTGCCGGCATAGACATCGGCGGTGTCGAAGGTCGTGATGCCTTCATCGAGCGCCGTGGCGATACACGCCATGGCGGCGTCCTCGGCAACCTGGGAGCCGTGCGTGATCCAGTTGCCGTAGGCGATCTCGCTGACCTTCAGGCCGCTGCGGCCGAGATGCCTGAACTCCATCAGATCGCGTCCCCTCGTGCCACCCGGGCCGGCGGTATTCGCGAGCTCCGCAGCCTGATGCTCCGCTTGGCTACGTACCAGGCGATCCCGCGCGTGCTCTCGCCGGGCAAGCGCTGCCTGGCAAGGCGCCGTACCACGCTGGCGTGGAACACTGCCTCGAGCGCGATCAGGGCCACGATGCCGACCTCGAGATAGAGGACCGCGGTGGATCTCTTGGCCGCGCCGAGCAGGAACACGAGAAAGATCAGCGCGAACACGGCGAACAGGATGTACTCGCTGACGATCACACGCCGGGAGTCGATGTAATCTCTCGCGAGGGCCTTGACCGGACCGCGGTCTTTTGCCGGCAGCGCCCACTCTTCGCCCCGCCGCATGGCATCCATCCTGCGTTTCTGCTCCGCGCGCCGGCTCTCGCGCTGCTGGGCGGCCGCGGCCTTCTTGTTGGTCGGCGGCGCTGTGTAAGGCTGCCTCCTGCGCCGTTCGACCTCGCTGCGCTTAGGCGTGGGACGGCCCTTGCCGACTTGCCTGACAGCCTCGCCCGAGCTGTCGGCTGCCTGGTCACTCGCAAGCTCGGCGGGAGCGGGCGCGTTGCGTCTGCGGAACACGCTGACAGCCTACCGGTGCGAGCGGACGAACCCCCCAGAACGCTCTACAGGGGTCGGCCGCCGCAGATACGCCGCATTGACAAGGCCGCCGTGATGACGTTAGTTGCCGGAGGCCATAGGCTGGGAATCCAGCATCTGGCGAGGATTCCCGTTGCTGCACAGGGTGGCCTGCTTCAGGGCACTTCATCCGGTGCCGCAGCGGTTGGACAGGATGAGGGGAAGGCCGCGCTTATGGGCGTGATGAAGCGGGTTTCGCTGATCTTCAGGGCCAAGGCGAATAAGCAGCTTGACAAGATGGAAGATCCGCGGGAAACCCTGGATTACTCCTACCAGACGCAGCTTGAGCTGCTTCAGAAGGTGCGGCGCGGAGTGGCCGACGTGGCCACGTCCCGTAAGCGGGTCGAGCTGCAGATGAACCAGCTCCAGCAGACGACCGGCAAGCTGGACCGCCAGGCCCGCGATTCGCTCGCGGCCGGCCGGGAGGATCTGGCCCGCGAAGCCTTGTCCCGCAAGGCCGGCGTTCAGTCGCAGCTCACCGACCTGCAGACGCAGTATGCGTCCTTGCAGGGCGAGGAGGAGAAGCTGACGGCGGCATCGTCGCGGCTGCAGGCCAAGGTGGACGCGTTCCGGGTGCGGAAGGAGACCATCAAGGCTACCTACACCGCGGCGGAGGCGACCACCAGGATCAACGAGACCTTCACCGGCATCTCGGAGGAGATGAGCGACGTCGGCCTGGCGATCCAGCGTGCCGAGGACAAGACGGAGCAGATGAAGGCGCGCGCCGGCGCGATCGACGAGCTGATGGCAAGCGGTGCCCTGACGGACGCGCTGGGCCCGCCGCCGGATGACATCCAGGCCGAGCTTGACCGGATGGGCTCCGGTCACGGCATCGATGATGAGCTCGAGCGGATGAAGGCCGAACTCGCGGGCGGCAGCGCCCCCAAGGAGATCACCGGCTCCGGAGGCCAGGCCGACTCCTCGGTCGGTCAGCCGAGCGGCACGAGCTTCCAAAAGGAGCAGCCTGGCTCAGGGGGTGCCTAGATGATCATCCGGATCATGGGCGAGGGCCAGCTGAAGCTGGAGAACTCGGCCGTCGATGAGCTCAACAAGCTGGACTCGGATCTGGAGAAGGCAGTCGAGGCAAACGACGAGGCTGCCTTCAGCTCGTCCCTCCATGCGCTGCTGGCAAAGGCGCGGGCCGTAGGTGTCGAGCTGCCGCCTGACACGATCGAGCCGTCAGAGCTGATCCTGCCGCAGGAGGACGCGACGATTGCCGAGGTGCGCGACCTGCTGGCCGATGGCGGCCTTATCCCTGGCTGAGACTTGGCTGAGACTTCGCTAAGTGCGCGTCGGGCGCAGAGCGGGCCCGCGGCGCGTAGTCGCAGGCAGGAGCGCACATGCCTGCGCTGCCCGCGGCACGACGCACGCCGTCTCTGGCGGCGCGCGGCTCACCGGGCCGACAGCGCGCAAAGCATGTCCACCGTTGAGATGTAATGAGGTAAAGAAACGGAGGCGGCGATGGCTCGGACACGGTATGCGCCCGATAAGGGTCTGATCGCGCGGATGGGCGTGACCATGTTCCTGATCGGGCTGGTGTTCACCGCGTTCATTATCGCGATCGTGCTGCTGCTGACGCAGTACAGCAACGTCAGCAGCGGCGGAATCGTCTTCATCGCGGTGCTGCTCGGTGCTGGAATCTCCTTTGGCTCGTATTACTGGTCCGACAAGATCGCACTGAGCACAGCCGGCGCCCAGCTTGTCAGCCCGCAGGACGGGCCGATGGCAGCCGAGCTGCACGGCGTCATCGACCGGCTGTGCGCGCTCGCCGACATGCCCAAGCCGCGCGTCGCGATCGCGCCCACGGACATGCCGAACGCGTTCGCGACCGGCCGCAACAGCAAGGTCGCCGTGGTCTGCGTGACCCAGGGCCTGCTGCGCAGGCTGGACACGAACGAGCTCGAGGGCGTGCTGTCCCACGAGATGTCGCACGTCGCGCACAAGGACGTGGCCGTCATGACGATCGCGTCGTTCCTCGGCATCATGGCTGCGCTGCTGGTCAGGTTCGCCTTCTACTCCGAGCTGTTCGGCGGCGGCGGCGGCCGCGGCCGCGGCCGGAGCAGCAACGACCAGAACGCCCTGCCGGTCGTGCTGATCGTCATGCTCATCGGGATAGTGGTCTACGCGATCAGCTTCCTTCTGATCAGGATGCTGTCCCGGTACCGCGAGCTGTCGGCCGACCGGTCGGGCGCGCTGCTGACCGGCCAGCCATCGGCCCTAGCCAGCGCCTTGGTCAAGGTGAGCAGCGAGATGGCGCGGATCCCGACCAGGGACCTGCGGTCCGCGGAGCCGCTGAACGCCTTCTACTTCGTCCCCGCGCTCACGACGGGCCGGCGCCAGCTGAGCCTGTCGAACCTGTTCTCGACGCATCCGTCGCTTGAGCGGCGACTGGCCGAACTCGACAAGATCTCCAAGCAGCTCAGCAGCTAATGCGGGCCCTCGGGGGAGCCCTGGCAATCCGGATGGAAGGGATCGCCCGGCACCGGGCTCGCCGCAACGCAGGGAGGTAGCTCACGGTGGGATTGCTCGACACGCTGCTCGGCCGAACCAAGCCGGTGCCGCCGAACCTGGACGCCCTGTTCGCGCTGCCTTCGGCGGCCATCACGTTGCAGGCAGCCACTGATTTCATGCCGACGGGCACCGGGTCCGTCTGCTTCCGCGCAGCAGAAGGCAGGGCGTTCAGCGACATCGAGAAGGACGTCAAGGACCTGCTCAGCATGGGGCAGAACAAGACCGCGGTCGAGATCACCTCGGATTCCTACGGCTTCACGTGGCTGGTCTGTAAGCACACCCCGGAGGACATCGAGGGCCTCGTGACGGATCTGCATGCCGTCAACTCGTCGCTGGAGGCCGGCGGTTTCGGGCCGCTGCTACTGTGCACCATCCTCGGCTTCCGTGATAGCTCGGCCCGGCGGCTTGGCCTGGTCTACCTGTACAAGCGCGGCAGCTTCTACCCGTTCGCGCCGCAGGCCGGCGAGCGCCGGGACAACGCGGCGGAGATCCAGGTCCGCGGCGTGCTCGGCAATGACCTGAAGATCGAGCCTGATCTTGGCCGGTGGTTCCCTGTCTGGGGCGCACCTGGGCTGTGAGCACGGCTCCTGATGTGCCCGGCAGGCACGGTTCTGCTGCAGTTGGTTAATTAAGGCAGGGCGAGCATCTGGTCAAGAGCCGACCTTGCCTCAGCTGCAGTCTGCGGATCGACCGTGATCTGGTTCACGACCTGGCCGGAGACAAGCGACTCCATCGCCCAGACCAGATGAGGCAGGTCGATCCTGTTCATCGTGGAGCAGTAGCAGACGGTCTTGTCCAGGAAGACGATGGTCTTGTCCTGGTGGGACTGGGCAAGCCGCTGCACCAGGTTCAGTTCGGTGCCGACCGCCCAGGCCGAGCCCGCCGCGGCCTTCTCGATCGTCGCGATGATCTTCTCCGTTGAGCCGATCTGGTCGGCGGCCGTCACGACCTCGTGCACGCACTCGGGGTGGACGATTACGTTGACCCCAGGGATGCGCTGCCGGACCTCGGTGACGTTGTCGGCGATGAAGCGGCCATGGACCGAGCAGTGCCCGCGCCACAGGATCATGGTCGCCTTGCGCAGCGCCTCGGGATCGACGCCGCCACCCGGGCGGTGCGGATTCCAGACGACGCAGTCGTCCAGGCTCATCCCGAGTTCCAGCACCGCCGTGTTGCGGCCCAGATGCTGGTCGGGCAGGAAGATCACCTTGCTGCCCTTGCCCAGGGCCCAGGTGAGCGCGCGCTTAGCGTTCGACGAGGTGCAGACGGTGCCGCCGTGCCGGCCTGTGAAGGCCTTGATGTCGGCGGAGGAGTTCATGTACGTGACGGGAACGACCTCGTCGGCCAGGCCAAAGTCTTCGAGCGTCTCCCAGCACTCCTCAACCTGGCTATAGCTGGCCATGTCCGCCATCGAGCAGCCTGCGGCCAGGTCCGGCAGGATAACCCGCTGCGAGTTCGCTGTCAGGATGTCGGCGGACTCAGCCATGAAGTGCACGCCGCAGAAGACCACGTACTCGGCCTCCGGCCTGGCTGCCGCCTCGCGGGCCAGCTTGAAGGAATCGCCCGTGACGTCTGCGAAGGCGATGACCTCGTCCCGCTGGTAGTGATGGCCCAGCACGAACGCCCGGTCACCAAGCTCGGCGCGGGCGCGCTCGGCCCGCCGGACGAGGGCGGGGTCGGACGGCAGGGGCAGGTCGCCTGGGCAGCTGACCCCGCGCTCGCTGCGCGGATCGGAACCAGCGCCCAGAACCAGCAGCGGGGTGGACATGGCGGGCCTCATTTCCCGAGACTTATCGTCGAACTGACGATACCACTAGGATACCCTCGTAGTTGGTCGGCCGTTTACCTGTGGCGGAAGGCCCGGTGGAGGCGGAATGAGCGTGCCGGGCATATCGTTGCAGTGGTGGAGACACGCCGCGCTGGCAGCGCGGTGCCCTTGACTACGGGAGCTAACCAGATGACAGTTCAGGACGACGTAGTGGCTCAGGGCGTCATCCTTACCGAGGTGGCGGCCGACAAGGTCAGCAACCTGCTGGCCCAGGAAGACCGTGACGACCTCAGGCTGCGGATCGCGGTCCAGCCAGGGGGTTGCTCTGGCCTGCGCTACCAACTGTATTTCGACGAGCGGCAGATTGACGGCGACATCGTCAGCACCTTCAGCGGCGTTCAGGTCGTCACCGACAAGATGAGCGGGCCGTACCTGACGGGCGCCACTATCGACTTCGTCGACACGATCGAGAAGCAGGGTTTCACCATCGACAACCCGAACGCATCAGGATCGTGCGCCTGCGGGGACTCCTTCCACTAACCCTGACCCGTTCGGAGGGCAAGCCTGGCCGGCCGCCCGATTCAAGCGCCGGCCAGGCACTGGTAGCGATGCCCTCTTCGGCTGGCGGTTCAGCCTGTAACCTGGATGTGTTTTCCTCAGTCCGTGCATTCGTGCCGCCGGGATGATCGTGAGGCCGGTACCGGCCCGCGCGACTAGCGGTTCCGCGTCGTCAGAAGGACCGCCGTGCGCATCGCAGTGACCGGATCGATCGCCACCGACCACCTGATGACGTTCCCTGGCCGGTTCGTTGAGCAGTTGATGCCCGACAAGCTCGATAAGATCGCGCTTTCGTTCCTGGTCGACACGCTCGTGATCAGGC
>DASWGE010000125.1:0-6289 GCA_036393895.1 Streptosporangiaceae bacterium
CCCTGGTGATCAGCCCGGACTGGACCGATATCCGGACCGGCTGGTCAAGGTCACGGACCAGTGCCGCTGGCGGGCCAGCCCTGAGAATTTTGCCGTGATCCATGATGGCGACGCGATCGCACAGCGACTCAGCCTCGTCCATGTGGTCGGTTGTCAGCACGACGGTCCGGCCCGAGTTGCTGATCTCTCGCAGCAGGTCCCACAGATTCCGCCTTGCCTGCGGGTCAAGCGCACCTGTTGGCTCGTCGAGAAACAGGAGCTCAGGGTCATCAACGAGGGCACAGGCGATCGACAGTCGCTGAGCCTGCCCGCCGGAAAGCTTCTCGGCCCGCACGCCGGCCTGATCGGTCAGGCCGACCGTCCCGAGCATGTCGTCGGCATTCTTCGCCGGCACGCCGTACAGAGAGGCGAACGTGCGGATCTGCTCGCGGGCGGTCAGCCGCTCGAAAAACGACGAAGCCTGCAGCTGGACGCCGATCCTGGGCAGCAGCATCCCGTTCCGCGGCCAGGCGGCAAGCCCGAGCACGGTGACGTGGCCGGAGTCTGGCTTGCGGAGACCCTCGATGATCTCGAGCGTGGTGGTCTTGCCCGCACCGTTCGGGCCCAGTATCCCGAAGAACTCGCCCTGCTGGACGTCGAAGCTGACGCCGTCCACGGCCGGCACGTCAGCGTACGACTTGCGCAGGTCGCGGACCGAGATGGTAGCTGGCACAAGAGACCACAATATGGCGCATGCCGCAGAAAGGGGAGCCTAGCCGAAGCCGAGCCGGAGCCTAGCCGATTCTGCGCGCCCGGCGGCTGGCGAGCTCATCGGTGCTGCCTTGATGGCCGACCTCTTCCCCTGCGTCGGCGGGCAGCTCAGCCAGCGAACCCTCGACCTCCTGCCACACCCGGCCAAGCGCGATCCCGAAAACGCCCTGGCCGCCTTGCAGCAGGTCCACGACCTCGTCCGGCGACGTGCAGGCGTACACGCTTGCGCCGTCGCTCATGAGCGTAATCTGGGCCAGGTCGCTGGCACCATGCTGGCGCAGATAGGTCACCGCTGACCTGATCTGCTGTAGTGAGATCCCCGTGTCGAGCAGGCGCTTGACCACCCTCAGCACGAGGATGTCGCGGAACCCGTAGAGGCGCTGCGAGCCAGAGCCCCTGGCCGGCCGCACGGTCGGCTCCACCAGGCCTGTCCTTGCCCAGTAGTCGAGCTGGCGGTAGGTGATCCCGGCCGCAGCGCACGCGGTCGGGCCCCGATAACCGACATCGGCAGGCAGCGGCGCGAGCTCGTCGTCGAAGAGCAGGCCCTGCTCGCCCGCGCGCTGGGCCGCGGCACTTCGCTCGCGCTCATCGTGCCCGTCGCCCTTGATTACCGCCACGCCCACCTCCAGTCGGGGTGCACGTTTCGCACGTTAGGCCCGCGGAGTGACGTCGTCAACGATCTCAACCGGCGCGTCGCACCCCGGGCTGCGGCCGGATCGGAACGAGGCTGCTCAGGCCATTGCGGCGGCGGACGCATCAGGTAGCACTGCGGACGCATCAGGTAGCACTGCCGAAGTCCTCAGGGGTGATGTTGTCGAGGAATTCGCGGAACTTCTCGACCTCGTCCTCCTGCTCGTCCGGGATCGACACGCCTGCCTCATCGAGTATCTCGTCCTGGGCGAAAATGGTGGTCCCGGTTCGCAGCGCGAGCGCGATTGAGTCAGAAGGCCGCGCGCTGACTGTCGTCCCGTTAGAGAACACCAGGTCGGCGAAGAAGATCCCGTCCCGCAGCGCGGTGATGTTGACCTGCGTCAACTCGACCTTGAGCGCCTGGAGGATGTCGCGCATAAGGTCGTGAGTGAGCGGCCTGGCGGGGACCATGCCCTGCTGCGCGAAGGCGATGGCCGTCGCTTCCATCGGCCCGATCCAGATCGGCAGGTAACGCTCGCCGCCGGTCTCCTTGAGCAGCACGATGGGCTGGTTCGTCGGCATCTCGACCCGGACGCCTACGACCTCCATCTCCTTCACCGCGTCTCCGTCCTCACCTGCGCCTCATGTCGGCGTTGTTCCCCTCCGGTGCGCACGGCACTCCCTTGCCAACGTACACCCCTTGCTGCCGCGCCAGGACACCTGCTCGGGCAGGTACCGCGACCGATGGCGCCGTTCGCAAAGCGGACAGCGGCTCTGCAGGTCACGCGCTTGCATCCTTGATTCCGGACCGGGACAAGCGGCTGTCTGTGGCCGGTTCCGGCCCGCCGGCAGCCAGCCCTGTGACGCGAAGGCCCGCCTCGGCCAGGTCGGCTTCGATCATCGCGCTGTGCAGCCGGATGAGCAGGGCGGCGATCTGGCTTGCGGTCCGGGCCGCGTCACTCCTCGCCTGCGGGCTGCGCTGGCGCAAGGTCGGGGCCACGACCTGCTCGATCAGCGAGACATCCCGTTCGGCCGCCGTCCTGGCCGTGCGCAGGTGCCTGGCCTGGACGCCGTACGACGCCAGCATGGCGACCGTGCTCGCGATGTCGAGCGCGTCCTGGCTGTAAAGCCTGCCAACCCGGCGGACCAGGCCGTGCGCCTCGAGCTCGGCGAGTTGCTCCTCGCCGATCCCGCTCGAATCGAGCAAGTCACGCCGGCTGATCATTTCGGGTGTGCTGCTCGCCCCGTCCTGGCTGGCCATGACCGCCGCCCGGTGATCAAGGCGTTCCTTGATCACCCGCAGCGGCAGGTACTGGTCGCGCTGGGCGGTCAGGATGAACCTGAGCTGGTCAAGGTCGGTTGGCCCGAACTTCCGGTAGCCGGACGGCGACCTGGCGGGGGCGATCAGCCCTTCGGCTTCGAGGAAACGTATCTTCGAGACGCTGATCTCGGGAAACTCGCTGCGGAGCTCAACGATCACCTCGCCTATCCCGAGATACGCGCGCGTGAACTGACGGCTCATCGATGCGGCCTAGCCGCCTTCGGCATACGTCGGCCGGCCCTGCAGGAAGACCAGGCGGAACTTTCCGATCTGGACCTCGTCGCCGCCGCTCAGCGCCGCTTCCTCGATCCGCTCCCTGTTCACGTAGGTGCCGTTCAGGCTGCCGACATCGCGCACGGCGAATCTGCCGCGGTGCCGGTAGAACTCAGCGTGCCGCCGGGAGACCGTGACGTCGTCAAGGAAGATATCGCTGTCAGGCCGCCTGCCGACCTCGGTTAGCTCGCTGTCCAGCAGGAACCTGCTTCCGGCGTTGGGGCCGCGCTTGACCACGAGCAGCGCGGTGTTCGGCGGCAGCGCGTCGATGACCGACGTGTCGGCGCCCGATTCATCACCAGTCTCGGCGTCCGGCATCTCGGCGCCGGTGAAGATCATGGATGTCGTCTCGCCCGCCGTGGCACGATCCGCCGCGGCTCTGGTCAGGGGGGTGCCGCACTGCGAGCAGAAGCGCGCGGTCTCGGGATTGGCCTCACCGCACCCGGGGCAGTAGACGCTGGGCATCTGGGCGCCATGCCTCCCAATTGTCGGCCGCGCCACGCTATACCTACTGCGGGCGTCCGGCCTGGTCAGATCCGCTTCTTCGTTCCACGCTACCTGCGGCTGACGCGGCGGGTCCATCTGCCACGCGGTGTCTGCCTGACGGTGCCCTGCCTGCACCTTGGCGCTCTCCAACCTGGCGCGTCCCGCGGTTGCTGCTGATCGTGCCGCAACCGAACGCGCGCGACCGCGGCGCCTGCGCCAGATCACGCTGCACACCTCCGAGATGACGCCTGGTCCACTTAGTGACGCCGATTGTCTCACGTGCGGGCAGTGCAGCGCCGGGCCTTCAGCCTGACCCGCGGCGCTCCCGGCCTGCGTGCTCGACGACTCCCGCCCACTCGTCTAGCAGCGCCTGGGCGGTCTCGCTATCGGCTGCTTCGGCCCACAGGTGCGTGATGGCGGTGGCGGGGTCGGGCAGGATGAGCGCCCAGCCGCCGTCTGGCTCGATGACCCTGACGCCGTCGGTGGTGTCGATCTTCCGGTTTCCCGCCGCCTCGATGATGGTCCGCATCACGCTGCCCTTGGCCGCCCATGGTGTCGGGACCGATCGTCTGAGCAGGTGCGCCACCGGGATTCTCGCGTGGATCTGACTGAGCGAAAGCCTGGTCCTGGCCACGAGGCCGATCAGCCTGGTAAAAGCCGCGATGCCGTCGAGTGACCTGGAGAACTCGGGGACGACGAAGCCGCCACGGCCGTCGGCGGCGAAGATGACGTCGTCTGCCGCCGTCGCCTCGTACAGGCCGTGCGGCGTGGTCGGAGTCCAGCCGACCTCGACACCGTGATACCGGCAGACTTCCTCGGCCACCCTGGTCGTGGTGACCGGCAGCGCGACCCGGCCCGACCTGCGCTCGGCGGCGACCAGGTCGAGCACGACAAGCAGCGCACGGTCGTCGCTGACCAGCGCGCCCTTGTCGTCGATCAGCATGATGCGCTCGCCGACCGGGTCGAACCTGACGCCGAACGCGGCTCTGGATGAGTAGACGAGCTCGGCCAGGCGGTGCAGGTCCGCCCTGACCTGTGCGAGCGACTGGGTCGGCATTGCCTCGTCGAGCCTGTTGTTGACGGTCAGCACGTCCACGCCGATCCGGCCGAGCAGCCCAGGCAGGACCAGCGATGCGGTGCCGCCCGCGCAGTCCGCGACGACCTTCAGGCGCGCATCCCTGATCCCGCTCATGTCGACGCAGCGGAGCAGCTCGCCGGTGTAGGCCTCGATCACGCGCGGCGGGTAGGTCAGCTCGGCGATCTCGCCGGGGAACGCGCGGCGGAACTCCTGCCGGGAGAACACGCGCTCCAACTTGCGCGCCGCAGCCTGAGACAGGTCAGCGCCGTGCTCGTCGAGGAAGATAATGTCAATTGATTGCGGGTCGCCCGGCGTAGTGCGCATGGCGATGCCGCCGCTGCACTCGCTGCGGGCGGTTTCGAACCTGGCCACCGGCAGCGGCTGGGCTTCGAGGTCGACGACATTGATGGCACTCGCGTTCAGCGCCCCGTGCACCGCGCGCTTAAGAGCGCGGGCGGCCCTCGAGACGTCGCGCGAGGTGGTCACGACCGACCCCTTCTTCAGCGTGGTCGC
This sequence comes from Streptosporangiaceae bacterium, assembly GCA_036393895.1. GTDB lineage: Bacteria > Actinomycetota > Actinomycetes > Streptosporangiales > Streptosporangiaceae > Chersky-822. Next base: position 5,052 of record DASWGE010000125.1, read on the forward strand.
GTACGCGCTGGCCAGCCGCACGCAGAGCTCAGGGGTGATCTCGACGTTAACCAGCCCGGACACACCTCGCGGGCCGAACAGGGTGCGCTGCCCGCGTGATTCCCAGATCACGCTGGTATTGACGACGGCTCCCGCCTCGATGGTCTTGAACGGGTACACCCGCACTCCGGCCGAGATATAGGCCTCAGACTCGATCACGCACTCGTCGCCGACGACGGCAGCCTCCTCGATCCTCGCCGAGGCCATCACGTCGGTGTTCTTTCCGATCACGCAGCCGCGCAAGGTGGCGCCGACCCCGACGTACACGTTGTTGTGCACGATCGCCCGGTGCAGGAACGCGCCTTCCTTCACCACGACGTTGCTGCCCACCACGGTGAACTCGCGGAGCTGTGCTCCTGCCTCGATCTTGGCGTAATCGCCGATGCACAGCGGCCCGGTGAGGATGGCGTCGGGATCAACCTCGGCGCCTTCAGCGACCCAGACGCCTGGCGAGACCTCGAATCCGTCGATGTCGGCCTTGACCTTGCCCGACAGGACGTCAGCCTGGACCCGGTGGTAAGCCTCGTGGGTTCCGACGTCCTCCCAGTAGGACCCGTCGGCGACCCAGCCGTAGACCGGGGCGCCGCGGTCGAGGAGCTTGGGAAAGACATCGGCCGACCAGTCGACCACCTCGCCGGACGGCACCTGGGCGAGCACCTCGGGTTCCATTACGTAGATGCCGGTGTTCACTGTGTCGGAGAACACCTGGCCCCAGGTGGGCTTCTCCAGGAACCGCTCGATCCTGCCGTCGGCGTTCGCGATGACGATGCCGAATTCCAGCGGATCGGGAACCCTGGCGAGGGCGACTGTCACGAGCGCTTGGTTATCCTTATGAAAGCGCACCAGATCGGACAGGTCGATGTCGGTCAGCGCATCACCTGAGACGACCAGGAACGGCGCGTCGCGCAGCGCGGCCTCCGCGTTCTTCACGCTGCCTGCCGTCCCTAGCGGGATGTCCTCGGTCGCGTACTGCAGGCTCATCCCGAACTCTTCGCCGTCGCCGAAGTAGTTGCGCACCATCGATGCGAGGAACTGCACCGTGACGATCGTCTCGTCGAAGCTGTGCTTGCGCAGCAGCCGCAGCACGTGATCCATGATCGGCTTGTTGACGACAGGCAGCAGCGGTTTCGGCTGGTTGGCGGTCATCGGGCGCAGTCTGGTCCCCTCGCCGCCTGCCATGACTACAGCCCTCACCGCTT
>DASWGE010000126.1:0-1592 GCA_036393895.1 Streptosporangiaceae bacterium
TGGTCAGCCTGGTCGTGTCCGATCCTGCGGCTTACGCCTGGGGCGGCGAGCTGATGCTGCGCGACGGCGAGCCGGCCGGATTCGCCAGCTCGGCCGCGTTCGGCCACACGGTCGGCCGGGCCGTGCTGCTCGGGTACGTCGAGCGGCGCGATGGCGGAAAGGCGGATCGTGACTGGCTCTCCCAGGGCAGGTACCAGGTCGCCATCGGCGGCGAGCGCTACGACGCCACCGTCTCCCTGCAACCGCCCTACGATCCATCCGGCGCCCGGATTCGCGCCTGACGACCGGCCGCCATTTCAACAGCGATGGCCCACCGCCGTTGATACAGGAACGTCGGTGGGCCATCGCTGTTGTTGGCTGGGGGCTGCTAGGTGACCTTGCCGTGTGCCCACGCGATGACCGTGGTCCGGTCGCCGACGAAGAGGTCATTGGCGTACTCGACAGGCTTCTCGTCGCTGTCGTAGGTGACCCGCTCGATCGCCATCAGTGGATCCCCGACCTTGATGCCGAGCAGTTCGGACTGCTCGTGGTCGGCCAGCACGGCGACCATCCGCTCAATCGCCTTGGCACAGGTGACGCCGTAGCGGTCGATGAGCAGGTCATAGATGCTGTCGTCAAGCGGCTGCGACAGCAGGTCGGGGGCGAGCGAGACCGGGATCCGCGCGTTCTCCAGGGAGATCCTGACCTCATCGGCGAGCCGGATCCTGACCACGTCGTACACGAGCGTTCCCGCCGCGATGCGCAGCGCGCTGGCCGTGGTGTCGTCGGCCGGGATCATCCGCGCGGACACCACGTGCGCGCCCGGCCGGAATCCCTGGGCGCGCAGATAGGCGGGAATGCCGGCCAAGTAGCCGAAGTCGATGTCGACGCGCGGTCGGTTGACGAAGGTGCCGCCGCTGCGTCCCCTGCGGCGGTGCACGGCGCCGTCGTGTTCAAGCCGGTCGAGAACCTGCCGCACGGTCGTCCGGCTCACCCCGAGCTGCACGGCGAACTCGCGTTCGGTGGGCAGCCGTCCGTCGTCGCCGAGGTGGCCGCCGGAGATCAGCTCCTGGATCCGCTGCGCCACCGCATCGCGGATGTTCCTGGAATTCTCGATCCTGGTTACGGAACCAGCCTCCCTGGTCACCGAGCCAGCTTCCCGTGTCTCCGAACCTGCCTCGGCATGGCGGACGCTCATAGCGCAACGATAGACGGAGCGAGGCCTGAACCCGCAGGCCGCTGTCAACCAGCATCCATCGCCACAACGCTTCCTGACTGGAGAGGGCCGTGCGTGTCCTGCTGACCAACGACGACGGCGTCGACGCCGAGGGCATCCTCGCTATCCGCGCCGCGCTCGCCTCGTCGTGCGAGAGTGTCGTGACGATCGCGCCTGAGGCGGACTGCAGCGGGTTCGCGCGCAAGTGCACGTTCTCGCGGCCCGTGGGGGTGACTCGTGTGGCGGGCGGTCGGCACCCGGTTTACCGATGTGACGGCACGCCGACCGACTGCGTGCGGGTCGGGCTGCTCGGCGGCCTGGCCGCCGCGGCCGACCTGGTGGTCAGCGGCATCAACCACGGGGCCAACCTCGCCGATGACGTCACCTATTCCGGCAC
>DASWGE010000127.1:0-5340 GCA_036393895.1 Streptosporangiaceae bacterium
GTGCGCTGGGCGCTGATGTACCCGGACGCGTACGAGGTAGGGGTGCCCAACCAGGGGATCCAGATTCTTTACGAGGTCCTTAACGAACGCGCGGGCGTGCTCGCCGAGCGCAGCTACTGTGTCTGGCCGGATCTGGAGGCCTTGATGCGTGAGCATCAGGTGCCCCAGTTCACGGTCGATGCGCACCGCCCCGTCCGTGCCTTCGACGTGCTCGGAGTCAGCTTCGCCACCGAGCTCGGCTACACGAACTTGCTGACGGCCCTTGACCTGGCCCAGATTCCGCTCTCGGCGGCTGACCGCGGGGACAGCGACCCGGTGGTGCTGGCTGGCGGCCATGCCGCCTTCAACCCTGAGCCAGTTGCTGAGTTCATCGACGGCGCCGTCCTCGGCGACGGCGAGCAGGCGGTGCTGACCATCACCGACTTGATCAGGGCCTGGAAGCGGGCTGGACGACCTGGCGGGCGGGATGGCCTGCTCCTGCAGCTGGCCTCGCGGGGCGGCGTCTACGTCCCGCGCTTCTACGACGTCAGCTACCAGCCGGACGGGACCGTCGGCCGCGTGGCGCCGAACCGGCCTGGCGTACCGCGCGCGGTCGCCAAGCACACCGTCACGGACCTCGACTCGTGGCCGTACCCGAGCAAGCCACTCGTTCCGATCGCCGAGTCCGTGCACGAGCGGTTCAGCGTGGAGATCTTCCGCGGCTGCACCAGAGGCTGCCGGTTCTGCCAGGCCGGCATGATCACCAGGCCGGTTCGGGAGCGGTCGATTACCACGATCGGCGAGATGACCGAGGCGGGCCTGGCCGCCAGCGGCTTTACCGAGGTCGGGCTGCTCTCGCTGTCCAGTGCCGACCACAGCGAGATCAACGAGATCGCCACCGATCTTGCTGACCGGTACGAAGGCACCAACACCGGCCTCTCGCTGCCGTCGACGAGGGTGGACGCGTTCAACGTGACGCTGGCCAACGAGCTCAGCAGGAACGGCCGCCGGTCCGGCCTCACCTTCGCGCCCGAAGGCGGCACCGACCGGATCCGCAAGGTGATCAACAAGATGGTCAGCGAGGATGACCTGATCTCCACCGTGACGACCGCCTACGCGAGCGGGTGGCGGCAGGTCAAGCTGTATTTCATGTGCGGGCTGCCGACCGAGACCGACGAGGACGTGCTCGCGATCGCCAGGGTCGCGCACCGCGTCATCGAGGCCGGGCGGAAGGCGACCGGCCGGCGGGATATCAGGTGCACGGTGTCGATAGGCGGCTTCGTACCAAAGCCGCATACTCCCTTCCAGTGGGCCGCGCAATGCGACCACGAGACGGTCGACGCGCGGCTGAAGGCGCTCGGCGCGGCGATGCGGGCCGATCGCGGTTACGGCTCGTCGATCGGCTTCCGCTACCACGACGGCAAGCCGTCGGCGGTGGAGGGACTGCTGTCCCGCGGTGACCGCAGGGTTGCCAAGGTGATCAGGGCCGTCTGGGAGGATGGCGGCAGATTCGACGGCTGGAGCGAGTATTTCTCGTTCGAGCGCTGGGAGAGCTGCGCGCAGCGGGCACTGGCGCAAGACGGCGTCGACCTGGCCTGGTACACGACACGCGAGCGCTCGTACGGCGAGATCCTGCCGTGGGATCACCTGGACGCCGGCCTGGAAAGGGACTGGCTCTGGCAGGACTGGCTGGCCTCCATCGACCCGGAGGGCGCCGCCGAGGTCGATGACTGCCGGTGGACTCCGTGCTTCGAGTGCGGGGTCTGCCCCGCGATGGACACCGAGATCGAGACCGGGCCGACGGGCGCGCGGCTGCTGCCGCTGACCGTGCTCGACCGCGCCCCGTCGGCGTCGGTGGCGGTCGGCCAGGGGAGCGACGCTTAGATGGCCAGGCCCCTGCCATCAGGGCCGCCACCTGCACCCCCGGTCCAGCGGCTGACCATCAGGTACGCTAAAAGAGGCAGGATGCGCTTCGCGAGCCACAGAGATGTAGCGCGCGCGATGGAGCGGGGAGTACGCAAGGCCGGCGTGCCGGTCGCTTACTCTGCCGGGTTCTCACCGCATCCGAGGATTTCGTATTCGGGCGGGGCTCCGACGGGATCGGCGAGCGAGGCAGAGTACCTCGAACTCGCTGTGACCCGTCGTTGCGAGCCGGACGACGTCGGTCGGCGGCTCAACGCTGCGCTGCCGGACGGGATTGACGTGATCGAGGTTGTCGAAGCGGGCGGAAGGTCCGCGGGGGTGCAGCTTGAGGCCTCCGAGTGGGAGGTCATCTGGCCGGGCGTTCCGGCCGATGATGTCGCATGCGCCGTGCAGGCGTTCCTTGCCGCAACCAGCGTTCAGGTGGAGCGCCTGACCAGCAAGGGGACGCGGACGCTGGACGCGCGCGCCGCGGTGATCAGCCTGACCAGCCGGGTCGGCCTGACCAGCGCGCAGCAGCCCGGAATCGACCCGGTTGCCGGATGTGCGATACTTCGAATGACTGTTCGGCAGATGACACCTGCCGTCCGCCCAGATGACATCCTGGCCGCGCTCCGCCAGTTGTCGGCTCCGGAGCCTACGTCGCCCCCGCTGGTGACGAGGTTGTGGCAGGGGCCGATGAGTGCGCTCACCGCGGGTCAGATGGGAACTCAGACGGGGATGACTGAAGCAAGCGCCGCGACCGGCCCTGTCATCGGTGAGCTACCAGAACGCATGCCGGAACTGAGGCAGCACCACCAGGACCCGGTTCCCAGGCACGAAGTACACCTGCCACCACGCACAACAGACAAGGCAATGCAGCCCAAGGCGGAGAGCGCCCAGGAGGCGCCAGCCAGCCGGCTGCGTGCGAACGAACAGCCCCCGCGCGGCACGCCCGGTCAGCTCGCTGACCAGCGCGCCCGGGAGCCCTACGGAAGAGATCGCCCGGATGCTCGAAACCGAGCCACAGAATCGACAGTCAGAATCCAGTGAATCATCAGCAAATACCGGTCAGGCTCAGACCACCGGCCAAGAAGCAGGTCAGGCCCAAGCCACCGGTCAAGAAGGCGGCCAGAGGCGCGGCTTGCTGCGCCGGGGCCGCCGCGCCGTAAGCAGGCCAGCCGAGCCTCCCGCCTTCAAGTCAGCTGCTCCAGAAAGCGAGCCAGGTTCCGGCCAGGCTGGGCCACAGGGTTCCGGCCAGGCTGGGCCACAGGGTTCCGGCCAGGCTGGGCCACAGGGTTCCGGCCAGGGCACAGGCTCAGGCTCACGGTCAGGCGCGGGTCGCGCCGGGCAGGCCGCGGGCGCCGTTCCGGCCGTGCCAGGCGTCTCGGCTGGCGCGGATCCAGGGTCCCCAGGCGGCGGCAGGTCAGGCGGGGGCACGCAGCAGCCAGTGCCAGCCGCGGCGTTCCAGCCGCCCGTCCTAGTCTTCCAGCCGCCCGATCTGGCCGACGGCCCAGCTGAGGCCGACCGCCCACGCGTCGACGCGGGCCAGAGTGACGGCGACGGCGGCGGCGAGGGCGACGGCGGCGGTGGTTCGCGCAGGCGCCGGCGAGGCGGCCGCGGGCGGGGCAAAGGCGGCTCAGGCGATGGCGGCGCGGGTCAGCCGGCCGGTAGTTCAGCGCAAGGCGACGTCCAGGCGGGCCCCGCTCAGGGCGCTTCCGCCGATCGCGGCGCCGGCCATGGCGGGGACGGCGACACCGGTCAGGCAACCGCGGACAGGCGCGGCGGAGGCACGGAGAACACCGCCGACGCCGCCACACAACGGGCTGCCAGGCCCCGCGGAGCTAGCGACGGCGGACGCGAGCAGGCCGGCGACGAAAGCGCGGAAGGCGAAGGAGGCGGTTCATCGAGCCGGCGCCGCCGGCGCCGCAGGCAGCGCAATGGCACGCTGGTGCCCGGCGGTGAGGTGCCGGCGCCTGACGAGCCGGCTGACACGGTCGTCCACATTCGTGAGCCCCGGCCCGCGAGCGAGCCCGACGACGTCCGGGGGGTCAAGGGTTCCACCCGGCTTGAGGCCAAGCGGCAGCGCCGCCGCGAGGGACGCGACACAGGACGGCGCCGGCCACCGATTGTCAGCGAGTCGGAGTTCCTGGCCCGCCGAGAAGCGGTGGAGCGGGTCATGGTGGTGCGCCAGCAGGGCGACAGGACCCAGATCGCCGTGCTCGAGGACGGGGTTCTGGTCGAGCACTACGTGGATAAGGCGAGTCACCAATCCTTCGTGGGCAATGTCTACCTCGGCAAGGTGCAGAACGTGCTGCCCTCGATGGAGGCGGCCTTCGTCGACATCGGCAAGGGGCGCAACGCGGTTCTGTATGCCGGCGAGGTCAACTTCGACGCGAGCGGCCTCGAGGGCGTGGCCAAGCGGATCGAATCGGCGCTCAAGTCCGGTCAGTCGATCATGGTCCAGGTCACCAAGGACCCGATCGGTCACAAGGGCGCGCGCCTGACCAGCCAGATCAGCTTGCCGGGGCGGTATCTGGTGTATGTCCCTGGCGCCTCGATGACCGGGATCAGCCGAAAGCTGCCTGACACCGAGCGAAACAGGCTCAAGCAGATTCTGAAGAAGGTCGCGCCGGAAGAAGGCGGGATCATCGTCAGGACCGCCGCGGAGGGCGCGTCCGAGGAGGAACTGCAGCACGACGTCACGAGGCTCGTGGCCCAGTGGCAGGCAATCGAGCGCAAGGCCAAGACGGCGAGCGCGCCCGACCTGTTGTACGGCGAGCCCGACCTGACGATCCGGGTTGTCAGGGACATATTTAACGAGGACTTCACCAAGCTCGTCATCGCAAGCGACAGCGAATGGGACCTGGTCGACGAGTACGTGAGGTACGTGGCGCCCAACCTGGCTGACCGTCTCGAACGGTGGACCGACGACAAAGAGTTGTTCACCGCTTACCGGATCGATGAGCAGCTCGCCAAGGCTCTGGACAGGAAGGTCTGGCTGCCTAGCGGCGGTTCGCTGGTCATCGACACCACCGAGGCGATGACCGTGATCGACGTCAACACGGGCAAGTTCACCGGCCAGGGCGGCAACCTGGAGCAGACGGTCACCAGGAACAACCTGGAAGCGGCCGAGGAGATCGTCCGGCAGCTCAGGCTCAGGGACATCGGCGGCATCATCGTCATCGACTTCATCGACATGGTGCTCGAGAGCAACCGCGATCTCGTACTGCGGCGGCTGATCGAGTGCCTCGCGCGCGACCGGACCAAGCACCAGGTCGCCGAAGTGACCTCGCTCGGCCTAGTCCAGATGACCAGGAAGCGGGTCGGTTCCGGGTTGCTCGCCGCGTTCTCCGTGCCGTGCGAGCACTGCAACGGCCGGGGCATCATCGTCTCCACCGACCTCACGGAGCTGCCCCATTCGCACGGGCGCAACGACCAGCAGGCAGGAACGCCGAAGCC
>DASWGE010000128.1:0-3473 GCA_036393895.1 Streptosporangiaceae bacterium
TGGGCGCACAGGACGTCGACCGCGCCCACGGCGTCGACCTTGGCGGCGAACGTGTCGTCGTCGATTTCATTGGGCGTCCGGTAGATCGAGCGCAGGCCCCCGCCCACGAAACCGAAGGTGAGGCCGCCGATGTCGACGCGACCGCCGTCGAGCACCTGATGGCCGGCCCGGACATGATCGGCCCACAAACGCGGGATGTCGACGTTGCCGTAGGTCAGGTAGGCCGGGGTCGGCATGGCATCGAACAGTTCGGCGTACTGCGCGGAGACGGCCGCGTTGATGGTCGCGCCCGGCTCGCCCGGGAGCGAGGCCCAGAGCCTGGACGAGAACTCACGCGCCGCGTCGAACTGCTGCGCCGTCCGCAGCGCGATGAACTCGCGCGCCGCCTCGGCGCCAAACAGATCGGCGAAGATCCCCCGCGAATGGTCCGCGTAGTCGAGGAAGAGCAGCAGATCGCCGAGGCAGATCAGCGCGTCCGCACCGTCGCAGGCGCCGCGGAGCGCGTCGGTCCTGCCGTGCACGTCGCTGATCACATGCACCCGCATTGACCAACAATAAGCAGATCATCCGAACCCCAACCAGGCCACCCGAGCCCGGTTAGCTTGATTACTAGCGATACCGTCCACGAAGATCGGGATTACGAGCGTGAAGATGGCAGGAGGCCCGTTGCGCGAGTTCAGCATTCCCGCCATGACCGAGATCCCAGCCACGGCAACTCTCACCGACGTCATCGTAGACCGCGCCAGCCGCGCACCAGATTCCGTCGTGCTGCGCAGGCGCGAGGCAGCGAGCCAATGGGCCGACGTGACTGCCCGGCAGTTCAGCGAGCAGGTCCGCGCGCTGGCCAAGGGTCTCATCGCGGGCGGGGTCGGGGCGGGCGACCGCGTCGGCCTGATGGCGCGAACCAGCTACACCTGGACTCTCATCGACTACGCGGTCTGGTCCGTCGGCGGGGTCACCGTTCCCGTGTACGAGACGTCCTCGGCCGAGCAGGTCGAGTGGATCATGGCCAACTCAGGGTCCTGCGCAGTCTTCGCCGAGAACGACGCGCACGCCGCCACGATTACGAGCGTCAAAGGCAACCTGCCCGATCTGCAGAACATCTGGCCGATCGACGCGATCGGCGTCCTCACGGCGACTGGCGCCGACATCACTGACGACCAGCTTGATCAGCGCATGGCCGGACGGACGGCGGATGACCTCGCCACGATCATCTACACCTCGGGCACCACCGGGCGTCCGAAGGGCTGCGAGCTGACTCACCGTAATCTCTTGTCCGGCGCCCGCAACGCGGTCCAGGGTGCCCTGCACGAACTATTCGAGGTTGCCGACTCATCGACGTTGCTGTTCCTGCCGCTCGCGCACGTTTTCGCCCGGATCATCCAGGTCGCCTGCCTCGAGGGCGGGGCGGTTCTCGAGCACTGGGAAGACTCATCGACGCTCGCCCGTGCTCTGCCCGAGACCAGGCCCGTGTTCCTGCTCGCCGTGCCCCGGGTCTTCGAAAAGGTGTACAACTCCGCCCAACAGCAGGCCGCCGCCAGCGGCCTGAAGAGCAGGATCTTCCTGGCGGCCACGGATGCCGCCATCGCCTACAGCCGGGCTCAGTCCGATTCACCCGTCGACGGCTCGGAGCGCCGGAGCGCCAGCCAGGGCCTGAAGGTGCGGCACGCGTTGTTCGACCGCCTCGTCTACAGCAAGCTGCGCGCGGCGGTTGGCGGCCGAGTCAAGTTCGCCGTCTCGGGCGGAGCACCGCTCGGCGAGCGGCTAGGCCACTTCTTCCGCGGGGCCGGCATCACGGTGCTCGAGGGCTACGGCCTGACCGAGACCTCGGCGGCCGCGGTCGTCAACAGGCCGAACCGCAACAAGATCGGCACGGTCGGCCTGCCGATCCCCGGCACCACCGTCCGGATCGCCGATGACGGCGAGATCCTGATCGGCGGCCCTACCGTGTTCCGCGGTTACTGGCGCAACGAGGAAGCCACCGCCGAGGCGCTTGACTCCGATGGCTTGATGCGTACCGGTGACATCGGCTCGCTTGATGACGAGGGCTTCCTGACCGTGACGGGCCGCAAGAAGGAGCTCATCGTCACGGCGGGCGGCAAGAACGTCGCTCCGGCCGTCCTAGAGGACAGGCTCAGGGCTCACTCGCTGATCAGCCAGTGCATGGTTGTCGGCGACAACCGGCCGTTCATCGCCTGCCTGGTCACGCTCGATGCCGACGCTCTTGACTTCTGGAAGCAGCAGCACGGCAAGCCGGCCAGCGCCACGCCATCCGACCTTGCCGACGACCCCGAGCTGATCGCGGAGGTCCAGGCCGCCGTCGATGACGCCAACAAGGCAGTGTCCCGGGCCGAGTCGATCCGCAAGTTCAGGATCTTGAGCTCGGACTTCACTGAGGCCAGCGGTCATCTGACGCCGTCGCTGAAGGTGAAGCGGAGCGTCGTGATGAAGGACTTCGCGGCAGAGATCGAGATCCTCTACGCTCGCGGGTAGCGCCCGCGATCGGTTAGCCGACCAGGATCTCGGCCAGGCGGCCGGCAACGATATCCCAGCGCCACTCCCGATCGACCCAGGCGACGCCCTTCTCCCCCATGGTGGCAGCGCCCTGCGGATCGCCGATCAGCTGGATCAGGCGTTCCTCAAGCGCGGCTGCGTCGCGACCGCCGACCACGTAACCGGTCTCGCCAGGCAGGATCGCGTCAGGTGCCCCGCCTGAGTCGCCGCCGATCACCGGCAAGCCGGTTGCCGAAGCCTCCAGGTAGACGATGCCGAGGCCCTCAACGTCCAGACCCCCGCGCCTGGTGCGGCACGGCATCGCGAAGATGGTGCCCGCGTCGTAGTACGCGGGCAGGTCCTCCCACGGCACAGACCCAGCGAAAATTACGGAGTCGGCTACCTGCTCGCGCCGCGCGAGCCTGCGCAGGTTACCCGCGTACCGGCCGTCGCCCACAAATAGCAGGACCGGCCGCGCAGCCGCAGCGTCCCTTCGACCCGCTGCGCGGCGCTCCTGCGCGGGCTGCCCGTCGCCCAGCCCGGCCAGGACCCGGGGCCAGGACCGGATCAGCGTGTCCTGGCCCTTGCGTGGCACCATCCGGGAGACACACAGGACAACGGGGGCGGCTGGCGCGATCCCGAGATGCTCCCTGATCGCGGCCCCGCCGGCACCCGGTCTGAACGACTCGTTGTCGACCCCGGGCGCCAGCCGCGCCAGCCGGGCGGCGGCCGCCGGATCCAGCGCCCTGGCCAGCCGGATCCTGAAGTACTCGCCGAGATAGGTCAGCACGTCGACGTGATCGCCGATCTGCCGCAACAGGACTCTGGCGCCAGGCAACGCAGCCCAGCCTGACTCATGCCCGTGGGTCAGGGCCACGATCCGGCGCGCGCCCGCGCGGCGAAGGGCCGGTGCGAGCAGCCCAAGTGGCGCCGCCGCGCCGAAGAGCACGGTGTCGCAGCCATGCTCGGCCAGGATTGCC
>DASWGE010000129.1:0-2288 GCA_036393895.1 Streptosporangiaceae bacterium
GAGGTCGTCGAACGTGGGCAGCTGGCGCTTGGCGCCCCAGCCGCGTATCTCGTACCTGCCGACGTCGGCCATCTCGTGAATCTGGCCGATCACCGAGGGCGGGAAGGTGTGGCTGGTCTCGGTGCCGGTCCAGGGCAACCCGCGCGCGCCTTCCGCGGCTGCGCGCCCGTCGTCGGAAACGTGAGGCTGCATCAGTACCTCTGGTCCTTCAGCGCATCGAACCTGTACAGGGACTTGGCGGACGCGACCCTGGTCACATTCTCAGGGGCGATATGCGAGAATCCGGCCGCCGCGGCAAGCTCACGGACCCGCGAGACGTCCGCCGCGGTAAGGTCCTCAACCCTGGCGTCCGAACCAAGCGAACGGATCTTCCCGCCCACGTAGATGACGGTCTCGTACAGGGAATCGCCGAGCGAATCGGCCGCGTCTCCGCCGACCAGGATGGTTCCGGCCTGGGCCATGAAGCCGGTCATGTGCCCGACGTCGCCGGCTATCGCGATCGAGCCGCCCTTGAGCGAGATGCCAGCCCGAGAGGACGCGTCACCCTCGATTACGATCAGGCCGCCCCTGGCCGAGGCCCCGACGCACTCCGATGCGTTGCCCTGCACCCTGATCGTTCCCGAACCGAGGTTCTCGCCGACCGACCAGCCGACGAAGCCGGCGACCGTGACGGCGGGGCCATCGCAGAGGCCGCCGATGAAATACCCGGCGTTGCCCGCGATCGTGATGGCTAGCCGGCCGGAGATACCAACTACAAGGTTGTGGCGGCCACGTGGCTGGCTGATCTGGACAGCCGTTCCGTCCGGAAGGCCGCGCAGGACGGTGTTTATCTCCCGTACAGACATGTCAGCGCAGCTGAGTTCGGTCGCCGTCAGGCCTGCCACGTGTAGATCTCCTCGGGCATGGGCTCGAATACCTCGGCCTTCTCGATATCCGGCAGTTCCGCGAGCGCCACGTACTCCGATGCGACCGCCACGTAGTCGGCTGTCTCAGCGACGACCATGGGCTTGCAGGCGAACGAGTCGCGCACGATGGCCATGGAATGCTCGGTCGCCAGGAGAAGTGTGAAGAATCCGTCGAAGACCTTCGATGTGTCGCGCAGCGCCTCGCCAGCATCCGCCCCAGCAGCCATCTGACGCGCGATGTACCTGGCGGCTACCTCGGAGTCGTTGTCGGTGTCGAAACCGACGCCCTCGTCGGCGAGCCGGCGGCGGATGCTCGCGTAGTTGGAGAAGGAACCGTTGTGCACGAGAGCCAGGTCAGCGGCGACGGCAAACGGGTGCGAGTGCTCGATCGTCACTGCGGACTCGGTCGCCATGCGGGTATGGCCGATTGCCTGGTAACCGGCCATTGCATTGATCCCATAGCGCTCGCACACCTCCGCTGCCGGTCCGACGTCTTTATAGACTTCGATTGCCGCGCCGAACCCGAATAGCCTGACTGAAGGGTCGATCTCCCTCAGCAGTCGGGGACCGTCGGCCCCTAGTGGCGTTGCGATAACGGCGTCCCGTCCCCTGCGCCGGAACTCGACCGGCAGCACTCCGGCGCTGGCCTCGAGTGCAGCCACGTAACCAGGCCAGTCATAGTCCGAGGCTGGCGCGCACAACGAGTACTTCATGGCACCGGCGGGCGCATCATGGCAGTAAATCGCCACGCCGGTGGAATCCGGGCCGCGCGAGGCAAGGACATCCAGCATCGGCACGACGAGTTCGCCAAGCGCGCCGTAGAGGCCAGGATTTTTCAGGCGGATGCCAACAATACCGCACATTCCGCACTCCCTGATCATGCCACATCGGCGCGAAACAGCCGACTGCGAGTGAGGCTAACACGGTCACGAGCTGGCCACCATCGAGGCGGCCGGCGAGTACTACAGCTGACCCCGCCTGGCTAGGTCCCGCCGGGGCAAAGGAGACGTCCGACCGGTTGCATCCCTCGTCTACCCTGGCTCGCGACGCGATGCACCGGGACCGCCGGCTGCCGCGGGCGCAGGACGGGGCCGGATGCCGGGTGACCTATGGCAGCACGCCGATCGCGTGTGGCACCACGCCTTCGCCGCTCAGCCCCTGCCGCCGCAGTGGCTGGTCGTGGGCAGCGGGGCGCTGGCGCTTGCGGCGGTAGCCTCGGCCAGGGTCTGGCCGATAACGCGAACCGTGGTCACGATCGTGCATGAGGGCGGTCACGCGATGGTGGCTCTGGCGACGGGCCAGCGCCGGGTCAGGGTCCGGTTTTATCGCGATACGGCTGGCGAGACTGTTTCGGCGAGCGGGGCGGCGGGCGTCGGCATCGCG
>DASWGE010000130.1:0-6402 GCA_036393895.1 Streptosporangiaceae bacterium
CGTGTGGCGGCATCTCCATCGCCGCGCTGCATTCAGAACATATGCTTAATTCGCGGTAGTTCGTTGCTCTATTCTGCTCAGCGCAGATGGTTCGCCATGTCAGGAAGATGAGGTGATGATCCGTTGGCCGGGCCGTGGACCCTTAGTCGCGACCGGCGCAATAGAGCGGGCGGCACCGACCTGAGAGCCTTGCTCGCCCGGGTCGGCTCGTGGTCAAGGCGCGCGCACTTTACCCGCCCGACTTCGCCGCGGCGGGCGCCTGTCAGGCGCGGCGTCAGGCTGGGCGCGGGCCTGGCTGGCCGCCCCCGCACCGCTGGCACCATCAGGACGCGCCAGGCAGTCTCGCTCCTAGCCGTCATGACCATCGTGGCTGTGCTGTTGACCTGGGCCACCGTCAACCTCGCGAGGCAGGGCATCGCGAGCAGCGAGGCGGCGCTCAGAATCTCGGCCGGCCCGCTCGTCACCCCCGCGCCGAATGTCGCCGGCGGGTTGCCGCGGCGGTTCGGCTCGATCAGCCGGGAAGGGGCCAGTCCGATCGCGGCGGAACTGCGGCTTCGTTTCAGCGCCGTGGGCAGCAGGCTGATCGCCGACGCGAGACGGGCGGTTGCGGCCGCCGCAGGGGCCGACGGCAGCAGCCAGGCAGGAGGCTCACAGGCTGGTGCAGCTGCAGCGGCGAACAGCCTGGCGGCCCGCCCGGTAACAGCGGCCTGGATATCGGGGCTGTACGGCGAGCCTGGCCATATTGACCCGGTCACAGGCCGGCCCGCCTGGGTGATGTATCTCGGGCTGGACGCCAGCGCCAAGCTGGGCATTCCTTACGAGGTGGTTGCCCGGGTGATGATGGGCATACTGGGCCCCTATGCCAAGGTCGGCCCGTGGCGGGTTCCGGCCGGGCACCGCGGGGGCAGCGCCAACTGCACGGTCGCGTGGCTGGCGCAGACCCAGGTATCCGTCTGCGGCTGGGCCAGCGACCATACGATCGGGGTCCTCGCGTCACCAACCAGGGACACGGGCGTCGCTGCGCTCGCGTCGTTGATGATGAAGATGCGGTTCGACCTGCAGAGCCAGTGACTCTCGGCGGTCTTGGTCAGGCCGACTTCTCGCGCGGCGTCCTGCGCGCGACATCGCGGGGCACCAGCGTCGGGTTAACGTTCTCGAGCACAGCCTCCGCAGTGATCACGACTCGCTCGACGTCCTTGCGGCTCGGCACCTCATACATCACCGACAACAGGACTTCCTCGAGTATCGCGCGCAGCCCGCGCGCGCCAGTGCCGCGCAAGATCGCCTGATCGGCGACCGCCTCCAGCGCGTCGTCGGTGAACTCCAAGTCCACGCCGTCGAGTTCGAACAGCCTCCGGTACTGGCGGACCAGCGCGTTTTTCGGCTCGGTCAGGATCCTGATCAGCGCCTCGCGGTCCAGGTTGTGCACGCTGGTGATGACGGGCAGGCGCCCGACGAACTCGGGGATCATCCCGAACTTAAGCAAGTCCTCTGGCATCACGTCGGCGAACTGGTCCGACGCCGTGCGGTCGGTCTTGACCCTCAGCACGGCCCCGAAGCCCATGCCGCTCCGGCCGACTCGCTGCTCGATGATCTTCTCCAGGCCGGCGAACGCCCCACCGCAGATGAAGAGCACGTTGGTCGTGTCGATCTGGATGAACTCCTGGTGCGGGTGCTTGCGGCCGCCCTGCGGCGGCACCGACGCCGTTGTCCCCTCGAGTATTTTCAGCAGCGCCTGCTGGACGCCTTCGCCCGAGACGTCCCTCGTGATCGACGGGTTCTCGCTCTTGCGCGCGATCTTGTCGATCTCGTCGATGTAGATGATCCCGGTTTCGGCCTTCTTGACGTCGTAGTCGGCGGCCTGGATGAGCTTGAGCAGGATGTTCTCGACGTCTTCGCCGACGTAGCCTGCCTCGGTCAGGGCAGTGGCATCGGCGATGGCGAATGGCACGTTCAGCAGCCTGGCCAGCGTCTGGGCCAGCAGCGTCTTGCCCGAGCCGGTCGGCCCGAGTAGCAGGATGTTGGACTTTGCGAGCTCGACACCGTCTTCGGCGACCCGCTCACCGCCGGACTGAATCCGCTTGTAGTGGTTGTAGACGGCGACCGACAGGCCCTTCTTAGCTTTTTCCTGGCCAATCACGTAAGAGTCGAGGAACTCGTAGATCTCGCGGGGCTTCGGCAGGCTGTCCCATTTGATCTCGGAAGGCTCGGCCAGCTCCTCCTCGATGATCTCGTTGCACAGGTCGATGCACTCGTCGCATATGTACACGCCTGGTCCAGCGATCAGCTTCTTGACCTGCTTCTGGCTCTTGCCGCAGAACGAGCACTTCAGCAGGTCAGCGCCCTCGCCAATGCGTGCCACCGCATTACTCCCTCTCCCGCTGTCGCCGACATGGGCGATTCGAACCAGCTGCGGCCATTTGCTCCGGCGGCTGCGCCGTGCGCCGAACTAGACGGTACCTCGTCTCAGGCCGTAGTCGCTTCCTCCGGGCCGTCTTCGCGCGCGCGTCGCGCTACCGCAACTACGCGCTAAGACGACACTACATCGGGCTGGCGCTTCAGCATCGTCAGTACGTCATCAACCAGCCCGTACTCTTTGGCCTCGTGCGCCGTGAGGAACTTGTCGCGCTCGATGTCCCTGCGGATCTGCTCCTCATCGCGGCCGGTGTGCCTGGCGAGCACGGCCTCCATGGCCTGGCGCATCCGCTGGATCTCCCTGGCCTGGATCTCGAGGTCGCTTGACTGTCCGTAGCCGCTCTCGATGGCGGGCTGGTGGATCAGGATCCGCGAGTTGGGCAATGCCATGCGCTTGCCCTTGGTGCCGGCGGCGAGCAGGACCGCTGCCGCCGATGCCGCCTGACCCAGGCAGAACGTCTGGATATCAGGCTTGACGTACTGCATGGTGTCGTAGATCGCCATCATCGAGGTCATCGACCCGCCGGGCGAGTTGATGTACACGAGGATGTCCCGGTCAGGATCGATGGACTCCAGCGTGATCAGCTGGGCCATGACGTCGTTCGCCGAGGCGTCGTCGATCTGCACCCCCAGGAAGATGATCCGCTCCTCGAAAAGCTTGTTGTACGGGTTCATCTCCTTGATCCCGTACGGCGTCCGCTCGACGAACGACGGCAGGACGTATCTTGACTCGGCCAGGCCGTGTCGCACCGTGCCGGTCGGCCCCGCCGTCGCGTTGCGGTTGCTCGCTTGAGGTTCGCTGGTCATCACACCGCGCCTTCCGACGGGACCTCGTTGGCGCTGCGCACCACGTGGTCGATGAATCCGTACTCCTTGGCCTGGTCCGCCGTGAACCACCTGTCCCGGTCCGAGTCGGCCTCGACCTGCTCGACGCTCTGGCCGGTGTGCATGGCGGTGCGCTCGGCCAGGATCCGCTTCACGTAGAGGATCTGCTCGGCCTGGATCCTGATATCCGACGCCGTGCCGCCGATTCCGCCGTGCGGCTGGTGCAGCATGATCTGGGCATGCGGCATGGCGAAGCGCTTGCCCGCGGTGCCCGCGCAGAGCAGGAACTGGCCCATCGAGGCCGCCATGCCCATCGCGTAAGTGGCGACGTCGTTCGGCACGTACTGCATCACGTCGTAGATCGCCAGGCCGGCGCTGACCGAGCCGCCGGGCGAGTTGATGTAGATGTGAATGTCGCGCTTTGCGTCCTCGGCGGCAAGCAGGATGAGCTCAGCGCTGATCCTGTTCGCGAGCTCGTCGTCGACCTGCTGGCCGAGGAAGATGATCCGGTGTCGCAGCAAGCGCTGGAACAGCGCATCGCCCATCGGCAGCACCGGGGCTTCCGCGGTCCGCGCGAGCACCTCGGCCGTCAGCTGAGCTTCAGGCGACGTGGTCAACGGTGCCTCCTGGATGTCTGATTGAGCAGGTGCGCTCGTCGCACCGTGCCGTCTCCGCGTCATTGGCTTGGTTGGCTCCAATGCAAATGACCCTAGCTCCCGTGCCAGGCCACAACGTCCACCGCTCCGGCCTGTTCGCTCTGGGCGCAGGCTCGCCCGCCGTGAGTCGAGCGACTACCGGCACACAATGGCGAGGTTGCGAATCCGGCTCCTGCGATCGCCCGGCGAGGGCGGGCGCGACCCCGGCTGACGGTGGGGCACGACCCCGGCCGGCCGCTGGGCCTATTCGGCCTCGGCGACCGCCTCTGACTTCTCGGTTTCCGGCTGACCGGTGTCCTTGCGGCTGCGCCTGCCGCGGGCCTTGGGCTTGGCCTGCTGGTCCTCCTGGGCTTCGGCGCGCGACGCAGCGCGCTTGCCTGACCGGCCCTTGGCGGGCGCCGAGCTTGCTTCGGGCTCGGCTGCCTCGCCTTCACCTGCCTCGCCTTCGACGGCCTCGGCCGTCTCGGCTGCGTCCCCTGGTTCCTCCGCGCCGTCGCTGGCACCGCTGTCCGCATCGGCGCCGCCGACAACGACGTTGCGACCCGACTCGTCAGCGACCTTTACCCGCTCGGTGAGCAGGTCAGCCGCCTTGGAGCGCAGGACATCGGACACCACCGCCCCGAGCTGGCCCGAGCTCGTGAGCTGGCGGGCGAACTGGTCGGCCGGGACGCCCTGCTGGTAAGCGAGCTGGGCGATGTACTGGCCGATCTCGTCCTGCTCGATACTCAGGGTCTCCTGCTCGGCAAGCTGGTCGAGTATGAACCGTGCCTTGACCGACCGCCGCACGTCGTCGGCGATCTCCTTCTCGAGGTCGGCGGCGGAGACCTGGCGGCTCTCGGCATAGGCGTCCATGGTCAGGCCGGCCTGGTCAAGGTCGGTTTCCAGCGACTCACGCCGGTGCGTGATCTCGTGCTCGACCAGCGCCTCGGGCAACGGCATATCGATCCTGGCCAGAAGCGCCTCGATCGCACGATCACGGGCCTGCCCGCCCTGCCCGGCCTTGCGCACTACCTCCATTTGCCTGCGTGTGTTCGCCCGCAGCTCGCCAACCGTGTTGTATTCGCTTGCGGACTGGGCGAAGTCGTCGTCAAGCTCAGGCAGGTCCTTCACCTTCACGCTGCGCACGGTAACGGTGACGTCCGCCTGGCTCCCGGCGTGCTGGCCGCCAGCGAGCTCGGTCTGGAAGGTCGCCGTCTCCTCGGCGGACATTCCCTCCAGGACCTCGTCGAGGCCATCGAGCATCGTGCCGCTGCCGATCTCATAGGAGATTCCCGTCGCCTGCGCGTCATCGACCGGCTTGCCGTCCACCTGGGCCGCCAGGTCAATCGAGACGTAATCGCCGGACTGAGCGGGCCGATTGGCCGCCCGCAGGGAGGCAAACCGCTCTCTTAGCGCGCCGAGGTACTCCTCCACCTGGTCCGGGCTCACGTCGGCGTCGTCGACCACGACCTGGAGCTGGGCAAGATCAGGGATCTCGAAGCTCGGCCGGACGTCGACCTCAGCGGTAAAGGCGATCTCGGTGCCGTCGTCGAGCTTGGTGATCTCAACCTCGGGCTGCCCGAGCGCGGACACCTCCGCCTCGCGGACCGCCTTGAGGTAGAGCTCGGGAACGGCGTCGTTGATCGCGTGCTCAAGTACCGCGGCCCGGCCGACGCGCTGGTCAAGCACCTGGCGCGGGACGTGGCCCGGCCGGAAACCTGGGATCCTGACCTGCCGGCCGACCTCACGGTAGGCGTGGTCAAGGCTCGGCTTGAGCTCATCAAACGGAACTTCGACCGTGAGGCGTACTCGGGTCGGGCTCAGCTCCTCGACGTCCGTCTTCACGACGTGGTCACTCCTCGGATGTCCGGCTCCTGGCCTTCCGGCTACTCGTCCGGGACCAGGTCCCAGGCACCACGTTTCCGGTCGGATGGGTTTATTTAGCCACCGCGCAGGCAATGGCCTGATCACTAACGGCTACGGCGGCCAAGTCTATGGCCTGGCCGCAAACATTCACCCGTCACGGGTGGTGATCGGCCTGCCCGACTGCCGCAGCATGGTCGCCATGACTACACCCCATTCAACGCGACGCGGGGAACCAGCCGGTGCTGGCCCCCCGGTAGCCGGGAGTCAGGAGCGCGTCGGCTACGCGCAGGTGCCGGAGGTCGATGAGGCCCGTTTCGGGCCAGATTTCGCCAGGAGCGCCTGGCCGGCCTTCATGGCAGCGGGCCTCGCCGCGATTGTGGTCGGCGTGCTGCTGCTGGCGTGGCCGAAGGCGACGCTGGCGATCGTTGCCGTACTGATCGGCGCGTCCCTGATCGTGGCAGGCCTGCTGCGACTGATCGACGGATTCACGGCGCACGAGGCCAGCGGCGGCAGGCGGGTAGCGCACGTGGTGATCGGTTTGCTTGCTGTCATCGTTGGCCTGTACGCCATCAGGCATTACCACGTCACGATCGCGGTGCTTGCCATCGTCGTGGGCCTGTTCTGGGTTCTGCATGGACTCGCCGACATCGCCGTCGGCTTG
>DASWGE010000131.1:0-12867 GCA_036393895.1 Streptosporangiaceae bacterium
GCGGTCGTCTGGGGCGGAACGCCGTGATCGAGCTTGGCCTGCAGCTTGACCTGGATCGCGATCCACCGGCCCAGTTCAGGCAGCAGGTCAGGCGGCAGGCCGTTGAGCACAGCAGCCTCGCGGAGAGTGTCGCCCGCCTGCCTCGCCCTGACCTTCTCGGCGTTCAGCTGCGCCTGCGCCTGCGCCGGGGTAACCGTGATCCCGGTGCGCCTGGCCAGCTGCTCAGTGGTCGCGAACCTGAGCAGCCAGCTGAGCACCTGGCGCGGCATGTCTGCCATCGTGTACCGGATCTGCAGCTTGGACTTGTCGGCCTGGTACCCGGCGTTCAGGTTCGACACCTGCGCGGTAAGGTCGGCGGTCGAGATCCGCTGATTGTCATAGAGCGCTGCGGCACCAAGCCGCGTCTGCCCGCACCCGGTCACTGTCAGCACCCCGGCCGCCACGGCTGCGGCCACGGCCGTCCACCTCAGCCTGCCGCGCTGCCTGCTGTTCCGCCGCACCACGTGTCTCCTTCGCACGGCTGACGCCCGGCGCTGCTGGCCGCCGCATCGTCGCCACCTAGCCGAACACAGGTTAGCCGCCCGCCGGCTGGTCTCCGGCCGGCTGGCTGGCTGGCTGCTGGTCGAAGATCTCGCCGATCAGTTCTTCGCACCACGCCAGCAGCTCGCCGTCGCGCAGTGACGGGGCACCGATCGGGGTTACCGACGCCGCGCTGGCGCTGGCCCGGCCCGATCCGGAACTACGACCACCGCCGTGCGAGCCTGACCGCGCGCCTGCCTTCGGCACCGGTACGAGCATGGTACGCACTGCCGGCTTCAGGAGGGTGCGCGGGTACAGCCGCTGCACCCGGACCGCACGTGAGTCGGGCAGCTCCACCGGGGCGAACCTGATGTGATTGCCCTGCTGGGCGATGTCGGTCAGCCCGACGCGTCGCGCCCGCGCGCGCAGCCTGGCCACCTCAAGCAGGTTGAGGACGGCCCGCGGCGGCGGCCCGTAACGATCGGTCAGCTCTTCGGCCACCGAGATGATGTCTTTGTCGGACTCGATCGCCGCGATCGCCGTATACGCCTCAAGGCGCAGCCGCTCACCAGCTACGTAGTCATGCGGTATGTGCGCGTCCACCGGCAGCTCGACCCTTACCTCGGCGCGCTCGGCCGGGCCATCACCCTTCATCTCGTGGACCGCCTCGCCGATCATGCGGACGTACAGGTCGAACCCGACCCCGGCGATGTGCCCAGACTGCTCGCCGCCGAGCAGGTTGCCGGCTCCGCGGATTTCAAGATCTTTCATGGCAACGAACATCCCGGCGCCGATCTCGGTATGTTGCGCGACCGTCGCGAGGCGCTCATGCGCGGTCTCGGTCATCGTCTTCTCCGGCGGGAAGAGGAAGTACGCGTAGCCGCGTTCCCTGCTCCGGCCGACGCGGCCGCGCAGCTGGTGCAGCTGGGACAGGCCGTACGCGTCGGCACGGTCCACGATCAGGGTGTTGGCGTTCGGGATGTCCAGGCCAGACTCGACGATCGTCGTGCTGACGAGCACGTCGAACTGCTTGTCCCAGAAGTCGACCATGATCTTCTCGAGCGTGTGCTCGTTCATCTGGCCGTGCGCCACCGCGACCCTGGCCTCGGGAACAAGCTCGGATACCCGCGCCGCGACCTTGCCGATCGAGGCGACCCTGTTGTGCACGAAGAAAGTCTGGCCGTCGCGCAGCAGCTCGCGCCTGATCGCAGCCGCGATCTGCTTCTCGTCGTACGGCCCGACGAAGGTCAGCACCGGGTGCCGCTCCTCAGGCGGGGTCAGGATAGTGGACATCTCCCTGATCCCGGCGACGCCCATTTCCAGCGTCCGCGGGATCGGCGTCGCCGACATCGAGAGCACGTCTACCTGGGTGCGCATCGCCTTCAGATACTCCTTGTGCTCCACCCCGAAGCGCTGCTCCTCGTCGATGATGATCAGCCCCAGGTTCTTGAACCTGGCTTCCGGCGAAAGCAGCCGGTGCGTGCCGATCACTACGTCGACAGTCCCGTCAGCCAAGCCGGCCAGCGTCGCGGCGACCTCGGAATCCGACTGGAACCGCGACAGCGCCCGCAGCACCACGGGGAACGGCCCGTACCGCTCGCCGAACGTCTGCATGTGCTGCTGGACGAGCAGCGTGGTCGGCACCAAGACGGCCACCTGCTTGCCATCCTGCACGGCCTTGAACGCCGCCCTTACCGCCAGCTCGGTCTTGCCGTAGCCGACGTCACCGCAGATCAGCCGGTCCATCGGGAGCGGCTTTTCCATGTCACGCTTGATCTCGTCGATCGCGGCGAGCTGATCGGGCGTCTCGACATAGGGGAAGGCATCCTCAAGCTCGCGCTGCCACGGTGTGTCCTGGCCGTACGCGTATCCGGGCGATGCGATCCTGGCCGAGTAGAGCCGGATTAGCTGGGCGGCGATCTCGCGCACCGCCTTGCGCGCCCGGCCCTTGGTCTTAGCCCAGTCGGCCCCGCCGAGCCGGTGCAGGCTCGGGGCCTCGCCGCCGGAGTACCTCGTCACCTCGTCGAGCTGGTCGGTCGGCAGGTAGAGCCGGTCAGGCGGGTGACCCCGCCTGCTCGGCGCGTACTCGATCACCAGGTACTCGCGGGTCGCGCCCTGGATCGTCCGGCTCGTCATCTCCAGGTACCGGCCGACTCCGTGCTGGCTGTGCACGACGTAATCGCCCGGTGTGAGCTGGAGCGGGTCGATGCCGCCGCGCCGCCTGCTGGGCATCCGGCTGCGGTCCCTGCCGCCGACCCGCTGCCCGGAGATGTCGTCCTCGCCGAGCACGGCCAGCTTGATCGCTGGCCAGATAAACCCCGCGTCGAGCTGGCCGGTGGCGACGACCGCGACGCCAGGCTCGGGCACCCCAGCCAGGTCGCCGGCCCTGGCTCCCAGGTTCTCGCCGCGGAGCAATTCGGCTAGGCGCTGGGCCGGCCCGTGACCCTCGGTGACAAGCGCGACGCGCCATCCGTCGGCCAGCCAACCGCGCACATCGCCGAGCACCCGGGAGGTGTCGCCGTGATAAGCGGTTGCCGGGCTGGCCAGCATCCGGAATGACTCCCGCCCGTCGGCCTCGTCCAGCGCGCCGGCGTCGCCCATGTCGGTCCCGCCCCCGGCGCCCCCGGCGCTCCCGGCGCCCCAGGCGGCAATGGTCCTCGGGGTGGCCCGGCCAGCGTCGTTCCACTGGGCCTGGCCCCGGGCGGCACCGGTCTGCTCGGGCGATGTGGCCGCACGGTCCGTTATGCCGGAAAGATCGTCGGTGCCGAACGGCGTGATTGTCCACCATCTGATGCCCAGGCTGACCGCTGCCGCGCGGACCTCGGTGATCGGGCGGAACGCCGCCCCGCCCAGGTCGATCGGGACCTCGGCGCCTGCGGCCGCGTTGACCCACGAGGCATCGAGGAATTCCTGGCTGGTCCGCACCAGGTCGGCGGCGCGGGTCCTGATCCGCTCCGGGTCGCAGGCGACCACGATGGCGCCCGGGGGCAGCGAGTCGAAGAGCAGTTCCATCCGGTCGGCGAGCAGCGGCGCGAACGCCTCCATGCCCTCGACCGTGATCCCGTCTGCCATCTTGCCGAGCACCTCGCCGAGGCCGGGATACTCGCTGGCGAGTTGCTTGGCGCGGTGCCGCACGCCCGGAGTGAGCAGCAGTTCGCGGCACGGCGGCGCCCAGAGCGAGTCCGCCGAGGTGCCGAGCGACCGCTGGTCGGCCGCGCGGAACGGCCTGATCTCCTCGATCTCCGAGCCGAAGAACTCCACCCGGAGGGGGTGTTCTTCGGTCGGCGGGAACACGTCGAGAATTCCGCCGCGGACGGCGATTTCGCCCCGGCTAGTGACCAGGTCCACTCTGTCGTAGCCGATCTCCACCAGCCTGGTCACGACGTCCTCGAGGTCGGCCTGCTTGCCCTGGTCGAGCCGGACCGGCTCAAGCTGACCGAGCCCACCGACCAGCGGTTGCAGCACGCTGCGGATCGGCGTGACGACGACCTGGAGCGGACCCGAGCGCGGGTCTCCGTAGTCCGGGCTGACGAGTCGGCGCAGTACGGCCAGGCGGCGGCCGGACGTATCGGAGCGGGGCGAGAGCCGCTCGTGCGGCAGGGTCTCCCAGGCCGGGAAGTACTCGGCGGCGTGCGGGTCAGGCAGCAGCGAGTTGAGCGCGCTGGCCAGATCCTCGGCCTCGCGCGCCGTCGCGGTGATGGCCAGCAGGAATCTAGGCTGACCCGCGCCGGACGTGCTGGCGCCTCCGCCGCTCAGCGCGGCGAGAGCGCCAATGAGAATGGGACGCAGGGCAGGCGGCGTGACCAGGTCGGCATCGGTGCTCCCCGGCTGGCCGGCGTACTCGAGCGCGTGCTGGAGTTGCGGGTCCTCGGCGACGATGCTGAGGAGACCAAACAGGCTCATAACTTCCTCTGCGCTTGACGGACCAGGCTGGCGGACTGCCCATCCGCGGTGCGACGCGGCGCAACGGGCAGCACAACAGGCCCGCGTTCAGGTGCGAACGCGGGTTGTACTAATAGTTTACTTGGCCGCGGAACGGCGCCGCTGGCCCGTCGCCGCCGGGTAGCCTCGGGCATTGCCGCCGGACGGGCGGAGGACGGAGGACGCAGTGACTGCAGGGGCGAAGGCCGAGCCGGTTGTCGATCATGCTTCCCTTCCTTCCCTGACGCTGGACGCCCGCCAGCTCGGCGACCTCGAGCTGATCCTGTCGGGCGCGTTCGCGCCGCTCAGCGGCTTCATGACGAGCGCCGACGTTGCCTCCGTGGCCGAGTCCGCGACGCTGGCTGACGGCACCCCATGGCCGGTGCCGGTGACGCTCGAGGTTCCGGCTGACGCGCTCGGGGCCGGCGCGGGCGCGGCGCTGCTCGCCGACCCGGAGGGCACGCCGCTGGCCGTGCTCACGATCACCGAGCGCGCCGCACCGCCTGGCGCGGAGGGCAGGGTCATGCTGGCCGGTCCGGTCAGGGCGCACCGCGCTCCCGAGCACGGCTCATTCCGGCGGCTGATGATCTCGCCGTCGCAGGCGAGGGCCGAACTGGGCGGCGGTCCCGTCCTTGCGTTCGCGACTAGGGCGCCGATTGGCGGACGGCAGATCGGCCAGCTCAAGCATCTCGCCGGCCAGCTCGGAGCACGGCCGCTTGTGCTGCCGATGGTCGCGGGCCCCGCCGAGGTCGTCGGGCAGCCCGAGGCACTGATAAGGACGGTGCTCGCGGCGGCCAGGAACCTTCCGGCCGGGACGCTCGTGGTCCCAGTCCCCTATGCCGAGCGGGATGCCGCCGCAACGCGCGAACTGGCCGCCATCGCGAACATCGCCGCCGCGTACGGAGCAACTCACCTCATGGCCGACCGCTGGCACGATCACGCCACCCGATCGGCGGAGGAGACCGGCGCGCCGGTCGGCGGCGACGGCGCTCCGGTCGGCGTCGGCGGCGCTCCGATACCGGTGCTGCACTCCGGCGACTGGGCCTACGACCCGCGGGCCGAGGTGTGGCGGCCGCTATCACTGATCGAACCGGGGACCGAGATCGAGGACCTGACGCCCGATCAGCTAGCCGACATGCTCGACACGGGCGCCCAGATCCCGTCGTGGTTCGCGTCTGATGCCGTCGCGGCCGAACTCAGGCACGCGAGGCCGCCGCGTTCGGAGCGGGGCGTGGTGCTGTTCCTGACCGGCCTGTCCGGGTCTGGCAAGTCGACGATCGCCAGGGACCTGCGCGACCTGCTTGCCGAGCGGGCTGACCGGCGCGTTTCGCTGCTCGACGGCGACCTGGTGCGCTCGCTGCTCTCGGCCGGCCTGACGTTCTCACGAGCCGACCGCGACCTCAATATCACCAGGATAGGGTACGTGGCCGCGGAGATAGCCAAGCACGGCGGCATCGCGATCTGCGCACCGATCGCGCCGTTCGCAGCCGCAAGGGAGCAGGTCAGGCAGATGGTGTCCGAGGTGGGCGACTTTCTGCTCATCCACGTAGCCACCCCGGTCGAGGTGTGCGAGGAGCGGGACCGCAAGGGCCTGTACGCCAAGGCGAGGGCTGGGCTCATCAAGCAGTTCACCGGGGTCTCTGACCCGTATGAGGAACCGACCGATGCCGTGCTCGTCCTCGATACGTCCGTAATCAGCCGGGAGCAGGCAACTGGGACGATCATGGAGATGCTGACGTCGGGCGGCTGGCTTGCCACCGAGGACAACTGAGCGCGGGCGTCAGTCCTGATCCTCGGCCCTCGTGCCGGCGTCGAGACGTTCCCGCACGTGGCCGACACGCTTGCCGATCGCGCCAGCCATCGCCGTCCGCTGCGCCGTGAGCACGAAGTAGCTGATCACGCCGCTGATCAGGATCGCACCGCCGAGCAGCAGCAGGCTGCGCGCACCAGCCAGGTACAGAAGCAGCAGCACCACGGCGAACAGCCCGAGCCGCAGCACCGTGTAGTACAAAGTCGCGCGCATAACATGATCAGCCTAGTCGCTGGCCGCGACCCCGTGACCAGGCGCCGCGGGTAGCTCGTCGCCGGGCGCCCGGAGGATGTCAGCCAGCATCCCTGGGTCGACGTTGCCGCCGGACAGGATGGCCACCCGCCGATCCGCCGGCGGCAGTTCATCGGACCGGAAGAGGCAGGCTGCGACGGCCACCGCGCCGCCGGGTTCGGCAACGAGGCGGGCACCGGTGGCGAGCAGGCGCATGGCCGCGCGGATCTCGTCGTCGGTCACCGTGATGATGTCGTCGACCTGCGCCTGAAGGTGCAGCATCGGCAACTCTCCAACCTGGTCGACGCGCAGCGCGTCGGCGATCGTGCGCTGGGTTTGCCAGGCGGGCCAGGCGACTCTGCGGCCCTTGCGCAGGGAATCCCTCGCGTCCGCCGCAAGCTCGGGTTCCACGCCGACTACTCGCGCCGCGGGGTTGGCCGCAGTAATGGCCGCCGCCACGCCGGCGATGAGGCCGCCACCGCCCACCGGGCAAACGACCAGGTCAACGTCAGGGCAATCGGCCGCGATCTCCAGGCCGACCGTTCCCTGACCTGCGATGACGTCCCTATGCTCGAAAGGCGGGATCGGCGTATACCCATACCTGCCCACCAGTTCGTCGACCGCTGCCGTCCTGGCGGCGAGCCCGGGCTCGCAAACTACGATCCTGGCACCCTGCGACCGTGCGGCCTCGACCTTGACCCGCGGAGCGTTGGACGGGACGACGACGGTGGCCGGCACGCTCAGTAGCGCCGCGGCGTATGCGACAGCGAATGCGTGATTGCCGCTAGAGTGCGCGACGACTCCCCTGCTCCGCTGCTGCGGCGGCAATGCGCTGATGGCCGAGTATGCGCCGCGCAGCTTGAATGCGCCGGTGGGCTGCAGCGACTCAGCCTTGACCAGCAGCGGCGGATCGATGCCTGCGAACGGGACAAGCGGCGTATGCATCGCGATGCCGTCAAGCCGGTCAGCGGCAGCCCGGATCTCAGTTACCGACACAAGGTGAGACACGGCTCTACCCTACGTGTTCGCATCGTCATCGACAGGTGTCGGTCAAAGCAATACGACAGGGATGTGAGTAAATTTTTTGCGGAAACTGAGGAGAATAGTGATCTTTGGTTATTAAGATAAAGATTGAGCGAGGGGGGCCTAGGCGAGCAAGGAGCACCACAATGGACGGGCAAAGTGATCGCTTGCTTACTCCCGGAGAGGTGGCGGCCCTCTTCCGCGTTGATCCAAAGACTGTCACTCGATGGGCGGCGTCGGGCAGGATCAGCAGCATTCGGACTCCGGGCGGTCACCGGCGTTATCGGGAGGTAGAGATCCGGGCCTTGCTCGGCATCGACGCCGACCCTGCGCCGAAGTCAGATCAGGCCAGCTGAGGCTAAAGTGGCTACCGAATATCGGAGGGCGCCCGAGCTGATGCCCTGCCGCGTGTTACGGGTTGGCGACAGGCCCAGGGCCGGACCAGGAAGCGAACAGGCTTCGGAGCCGGCTGGGCATCGCCGGGCTCCGAAGCCGATCCATTCTGGTCTCGTATCGCCTACATCGGGACTAGCTCGAAGACCTCCACACTGAAACGCCCCTTCCCCTCGCTAAGGAAGGGGTGCTTGTCTGCCAGTGCCTTGGCCGCGTCCAGGCTGTCAGCCTCGACGACCGAGTAACCATTGAGGTCACCGGGAGCCGGGTTTGAGCCATCGTCCGCCAGCGATGTCCGGGCTCCGAACGGAGCTCCGACATCGGTCAGTGATGGGCCGAGCCTGGTGATCCACTGGCCCCAGGCCTCCATCTGCTCGGCCTGCTGCTCCGGCGTGAAGTCCTGCATCGGCGTGGCCGGGCCCCGGTAGAGGTAGAGGTACTTGCTCATGTCAGCCTCCTATGGCTCCGTGAGTGAAGGTGCCGGCCAGCGGCTCGCGCCAAGCCGTAATGGCGCGCCGGTTCGCGCGTCTGTAAATTCCGACGGACGACGGACTCTCAAATCGACAGCTCGGAGCGGAGATTTCCTTCGCTGACTAGCGTTCGCCGGGGATAGTCATGGCTTTCTCGGAAACTGCCCGCCCCGGGCGAGGAAGTCAAGGAACTGGCGCCGGAGTCGCTCGTCGCCCTCACGCCATCTGCTCGCTCGCTCGTCGATCTCTTCCTGTGTCATCGCGCCGGCTGCGAACCGCTCGTAATCACGGTCGGCCGGGCCAATCTCCACGTACGCGTCACCGACGAGTTGGCCGCCGTCCGCGGTGGCCGATTCAGGGACCAGCAGGTTGCCGTTCGGCAGCCGGATCACGTACATGGCAGCACCACCTCTAGATGCCGTACCGCACGCTGAAATACAGCATTACGTTGAGCGCCACGCGAGTGTTGCCGCCAAGCATCTCGAGCAGCGCCGGACGCTGGCTCGACGCGATGGCGGCGAACGCGTCCGCGAAGAACTCCCGGCGGCCCAGATGCCCGGGCTGCCGGTGCAAGTCAATGGTCATCCACGGCTTGCACTGGCTGTAGAGCCGGGCGAAATCGGTCGAGTCCGACTGCCAGCTTCCGTCAGCGGCGTCGATGTCATCGAGCGCGTGACCGATTTCGTGGCACATGACGTCGGGCGTCGGGGACGGCCTCGACCCCACGATGACCTTGCGCTCGCCGTAGGCTCCAGCACACGCGTCCCAGGTGGCCCGCCCGGACGGCAGTGCCAAGCCGCTCAGGCTGCCCATGTCGTCCAGGTCAGGCACACCGCCGGGGCCGACGTAGATCGCATCGAGCCCGGCGACCAGCCGCTCCTTGATCAGCTGCGGGAATTCGGCCAGCCGATCAACGGCCAGGACGATCTGCGGCGGCGGCAATTGGTCAGCGGCCCACTGGCGGTGCAGGATCTTCTCAAGGAGACCGCAATGCCGCTGGCCCGGCGCGGAGTTGGTGCGCTGGGCGCGCTCGTACCAGGGAATGGCGGCGCTGGGATTGGCCACGGCTTTGGCCTGGGCGGCGGCTCGGCCTGCCGCCTGGCCTTCCCCGGCCGACTGGGCGTCCTCCGGCCTCGTCCGCATCTTGACCTGAGACTTGGCGTGGGCCACACCCCTAGCCCCGGTTCCAGCCCGCCCTCCCGTTTCAGCCCCACGCCGCGTTGTCCCACTTGCCCGTGCAGGTGGCCTGCCCTGGGCCGGTGCTTTGGCCGCCGCGGTGCCCGCTGGAGCCACAGTGCCCGCCGGAGCCAGCTGTATAGACGGCCCACCCACACCGGGAACACTCCCCGACGGCAGCCCCGTCCCGGGCCGCTGCCTAGAACCGGG
This sequence comes from Streptosporangiaceae bacterium, assembly GCA_036393895.1. Lineage (GTDB taxonomy): Bacteria > Actinomycetota > Actinomycetes > Streptosporangiales > Streptosporangiaceae > Chersky-822. The sequence goes on from DASWGE010000131.1 coordinate 9,754, forward strand.
AGGCGGCATCGTGCCGGGCCACTGCGCAGGTCCCGCGAGCGGCTCAGGCCCGGCGCCTGTCGACTGGTCCGGGCCGAACCCGCGGTCGAGGGTTACTATGCGCGAAGTTGCTGAAAAGCCGATAGCGGACCGGAGTGCCGGGACCTTGCGGACTCGCCGGTGGCTGCCTGAACGCGACCTGCGGCCCGGTAGGCGCCGGCGCCAAAGGTCAAGTAGCCGCAGCATAGCTGTCGCTCCCGGATACGAGGTCTCGCGTCAGGTTACGACGGCACCCGGCCCGACGTCAGTACCACGCATGGACCAAGGCCGACAAGGATGGTCGATGATCGGGAGGTGAAGCCCGTCGAAATGGGTCACGAGAGGTCGCGCGAGCCGCTAGGCTGCGTCCATGTTGCTACTTGGCGTCGCCTTTGCCCTACTAACAGTCGGTCTGGTCGTACCGTGCGTGATCGACATCGCGATGACCCCGCAGCATCACTTCGATCTGCCATCAAAGCAGAGCTGGCTGATAGTCGTCATCGGCTTCTGGATCTTCGGCGCAGCGGCCTGGCTTCTGCTGGGACGCAGGGATGTGCGCATGCACCGGCTATGGGACGACGTCACCGGTAGCTGGGTACCGGTCCGCCGGCCTGAGCACGCGCATCCCGCGAGCCGCGGGGGCCGTTCTGACTATCCGTTCGGCAGCACCAGGCGCGGCCGACAGGCCGCCATGGCATCGGTGCGCTTCGTCGCTCCTGATGACAACCCCGCGTTCCTGCTCGAACTCGACCACCGGATCCGGACGTGGCGGGAGGAAGACGGCGCAGTCTGAGCCGGTTCGTTTCCTGACTATGGCCTGAGGACGGCGGCCGTGCAGCCGCCCCTAGGGCGAGACCCCAGGCTCAGGGTACATGCGCGTACGAGTGCAGGCCGGAGATCCAGAGGTTCACTCCGACGAGGTTGAACATCAGGCAGGCGAAGCCGAACAACTGGATATACGCCGCCCTCAGCCCCCGCCAGCCCGCGGTAGCCCGCGCGTGCAGGAATGCGGCGTAGACCAGCCAGGTGATGAACGACCATGTCTCCTTGGGGTCCCAGCCCCAGTACCTGCCCCAGGCGTGGTCGGCCCAGATGGCGCCGGCGATCACCGCGAACGTCCAGGCCGGGAACGCGAACAAGATGGCGCGGTAGGCCAGCCGGTCGAGCGTATCCGCTCCTGGCAGCCGCGCCATGACGCCCGCCGCCTCGGGCTCCCGGCCTGCGGCGACTCGCCGCTCGTGCCTGGCTGACAAGAGGTAGAGCACGGTCACGACGGCGCCGAAGAGATACATCCCGACCGCGATGATCATTGCGGTCACGTGTATTGCGATCCAGTAGGACTGGAGAGCTGGCACGAGCTGGCCGGCCGGGGTGTAAATGACGACGATGTCGACAGCGAGCGCCAGTACGACGGGCAGCAGCACGAACAAGCCGAGGTAGTGCGCGCGGAAGCGGACCGCGCCTAGGATCAGCACGAGCACAGCCGCGCACGTGATGGCCGCGATGAACTCGTACATGTTGCCCCAGGGCACACGGTGCTCCGCCAGTCCCCTGGTCGTGACCGCGGTGATGTGCAGGGCAAGTCCAGCGCAAGTCAGCAGGAAGGCCGCGCGCAGCCACGGCCCTTGCGGCCACGGCGACCGCCTTGCGCCCGCGACTGCGGGCTCGCGAAGGCCAGCGCTCCCAGGCCGGAACCGACCGTTGCCGTTGCCCGCGGCGTCGTCGGCTGCCGCACCGCCTGCCGCACGGCCGCTGGTGAGGTCGGCCAGCTCGGACGGATCGCCAGGATCGGCGGGGAACGCGCGCCCAGCTGCCTCGGCACCGCTCGCCGCGCCGACGAGCGCGACAGCTTCGACTCGCTCGGGCCGCTGCCCCGACGGCGTGGCTGTGGCTGCCCGCCTTTTCCCGAAGGCGAGGTCGCACGCGTAAACAAGCATGGCCACGGCGTAGAGCATGATTGCCAGGACCAGCGTGACATTGCTGACCTGCGCCAATCCGGTGTTGGGCACTGCCAATCACTCTCCCTTTGCCGCGGCCGTCGCCGCCTCGCCGCCGGACTGCCCAGCGGCCGCAGCGCCGCCGCGGACTTCCTGCATGATCTCGCTCGCGAGTTCCTCGAACTCAATCTCAAACCCGCCGGCCGCATCGGACCTGGTCAGGCCACCGACCTCCACCGCCGTTCCCTGCCGGTCAGCTTCGGCGTCAGCGGCACCGCTCGCCGGCGCCTTGTCGGCGCCCGCGGCACCGCTCGCCGGCACCGCCTTGTCGGCGTCAGCCGCCGCGCCTGCTCGGACGAAAATCCGCCGGCGCCGAACGAGGAACGACAGGACCAGGCCGGCCAGCGCCGTCAGCGCGGAGACCAGCGCGGGCAGCTGACCAGGATCGTAGGTGATCGCCAGGCTGGCCCATTGCCGGTAGCCGGTGAATGTCAGCTTCCCGAGCCCGTCGGGCAGGTTGATGGACTGGCCGGGCGCCAGCGGCCTCGGGCTGACCGCCAGCCGCCGCATCCTGCTCGTGTCGAGGCTGTACACCGACTGAGGCTGCCCAGCGTCGAGGCCCAGGTTGCCCGCGTAGGAGACGAGACTGACCCTGGGGTAGTCCGGCGCGGGGAACGCCGATACGAGCCTGCCGCCGACCACGATCTCCGTAGGCAGGAAAACGCCGGCGAAGCCGAGCTGCCTCGGGCGCGCATCGGGGACCTTGACGACGCCTGCTGAGGTCAGCCCCGATTGTTCCACCGGGATGAACGGCACGGCCTGGTCGAACCGCACGACGCCGTGTGCGTCGGTGACCTTGAACACCGGCGCGTACCCGTGGCCGATCAAGAAGACCTGTGCACCGTCGACGCTCAGCGGGTGATTGACGCGCAGGTCATAGCCGCTTTGCGGCCCCCCGTAACGCGAGTTGTACCGGATCGAGGCGCCGAACCAGGACGGCTGACCGCGCTGGTTTCCTGAGGCGATATATCTGGCGGTGAACTTCCGCAGCGTGATGCTGAAAGGCTGCAGGTCGTTCGCCGAGACCAGGCGGCCGGGATGGAAGGCATCAAGCCCGACGGGCGTATTAGCGAACGTCTCGCCCTCTACCAGCAGCTTG
>DASWGE010000132.1:0-2095 GCA_036393895.1 Streptosporangiaceae bacterium
CGCAGCCGCTGGCGCCGCGGCCAACGCGAGTCCGGCTGGCGACGCCAAGGCCGCCAGGCCTGCCGCGACTCACGCGGGCGAGCCTGCCCGCAAGGCACAGTCAGCCCGCAAGGCACAGTCAGCCCGCAAGGCACAGTCAGCCCGCAAGGCTGAGTCAGGTCAGAAGGAGCAGCCGCGCCGCGAGGACGGTTCCGCCCGGAAGTCAGGGCCGGCCACCAAGAGCTCGACACGGCGCGCGACGTCGCGGAAGGCAAACCCCGACACGAAGTAAGTCGGATGCTCACGACGGGCGTGGCTGATGGCTCTGGCTGTCGGCCACGCCCCGTCACCTGTCTGACCCAGGCCCGAGGAACGACATGACCGAACAGTGGGACACCCAGATGGAGGCGCTGGGCGAATTCATCCGCCGGCGACGGAAGCTGGCCAATCTGTCCCTGCGTCAGCTGGCCGAGAAGACCAGGCTCTCCAACCCCTACCTAAGCCAGATCGAACGCGGCTTGCACCAGCCATCGATGCGCGTGATCAAGCTGATCTCAGAAGCGCTCAACGTCTCAGCCGAGACTCTTCTCACCCATGCCGGGCTGCTGCACCACGCCGACGGCGACGGCCACGCGGCCCCCGGCGCGCCGGCCGTCGAGCAGGCTATCGAGGCGGACCTTCGCCTGTCCGACCAGCAGAAAGCCGCCCTGATCTCGGTGTACAGGAGCATGCTCGGCGCTGGCTGAAGCGGGAATTCGAATAGCTGACTCGGGAACTTGTGAATCGCTATTACTTCCGACTTTTCGGTGCGAACATCACAGAACGACGGTCAGCGGTGAGGCAGAGCATTACGATACATGAGCGTGACTGATCAGAGCCCGGACGCGGCACCGTTCCCGCCGCTGCCCCGGCGCTTCACCCCAGCATCCGGCAGCAGCCCGGAGTCCGGCTTGCCACGCCGCTTTCCCGCAGCATCCGGCAGCAGCCAGGAGTCTGGCCTGCCCAGGCGCTCCCCCGGGGGCTCAGACAACGAACCTGGAGCGAGCCTTCCCCGGCGCAACTCGGGCGCCCGCCCCCGCCGGGTGGGCCGCCATCGCAGCTTGCACCGGATCAGCGTCGCTTCCGACGCCCCGGCGCTGGTGCTCGCCGTGCCCGGCCGCGGGGAAAGCGCGGCGGACTTGGCCAGGCACGTCGCCGAGACCGCGGCAGAATCCTGCCCTGGCGTGGACATCAAGATCGCCTACCTCAACGGGATTACCGAGACGCTGGCCGAGGCGCTTGCGCCGGACCCGAGCCACAGCCAGGCAAACGGGCGTCTCGATCATGCGCCACACGCGGTCGTGGTGCCGCTGCTCGCGGGCCCGCACCCCGCCGTCGACCCGGTGGTCGCTGCGGCGATCGCCTCGGCCAGGGCACCAGTGATGCTCGCGGCGGCGCTCGGGCCCCATCCGCTGCTGGCCGGCGCCCTGCACGACCGGCTCTATGAGGTCGGGCTGGCTAGGGCAAACCGAGCTCGTGGCCTCAACATCACCGCGGGAGCGACTGGCATCCTCGTCGTGGCCGACCGCGGGCCCCAGGCGATCGGCGACGCGGGCGTGACCACGGTCCTGCTGGCCTCGAGGCTCGCGATGCCGGCCGCGCCAGCGTCGCTCGGCGATCCGGCCAGCATCGATGCGGCGGTCCAGCGGCTACGTGAAGCCGGCGCGACTCATCTCGCGATCGCGCCATGCGTGATCGGGCCCGAGACCGATCCCGAGGAGTTCGCGGCGCTCAGCGCGGCCCTCGGCGCGCCGTGCTCGGCCCCGCTCGGCGGGCATCCGGCCGTCGCGCAGCTTGTCGCTGTCCGTTATGGCGAAGCTCTCGCGAGGATCGCCGTCGCCAGCCATTGACACCCGGCAGTCGTTTGCGCTGAGGTTCGTTCTATACGCCGCCCGGCTGCCCCGGCCGTGTTCGGCCAGTCCGACCCGGGCCGCTTATCCAGCGTCTCTTCTGGTGTCAACGAATGAGGTGGGCGGTATGAGCGAATGGAACGCGATGACCTACGAGGGGAAGGACACCATCCTTCGCGTCGTACGTGAGCAGGCCGAGCAGATGTTCGCCCTGGCTGAGCAGCCCG
>DASWGE010000133.1:0-2953 GCA_036393895.1 Streptosporangiaceae bacterium
GGCTTTTCGCTCGCCACGACTGCGCTGAGCAGACCTGGCGAATCATCCAGCCGCTGCTTGACTCGCCGCCGCCGGTCCAGGGCTACCCTAAGGGTTCCTTTGGACCCCCGGGCGCGAACACGATCGTCCGCAGTTATCCGCCATGGCATCGGCCGTGGCTGCCGGATGACGTGTGCGGGAAGCCGGACTGAGCGCATGTTAGAGGGCATCCTTGCGCTGCAGGTAGTGCGTGGCCACCCAGCCGATGGGCACCGGCAGCCAGAGGGTGACCAGGCGGAAGAGCAGGGCGGCGCTGACTGCCTTCGGCCCGGCCATCCCGGCGGCAGCGAGCCCTGCCGACAGCGCGCCTCCACCGTCCCCAGGCCGCCGGGCGTCGGGACAGCCGAGGCGATCGCGGTGCTCGTGAGGTAGACCACGGCCACGGCGGGCAGCGCGACCGATCCGCCGAGTGCCCGGACGCAGGCCTCTAGGCACCCGATGTAAGCCGCGGTCAGCAGCAGGGCACTGCCCCGCCGCCCTCGGCTAGCTTCATGGGCTGCTGCGCGATGTCAAGCAATCGCGGGATCGCTCGGCTCAGCAGCGGCTTCAGCGACGAGCGCAGGAACGAGCGGCCGGGCCGGGACGGCTGCGGAGATGAGCAGGCCGGCCACGGCTACGGCCAGTGCGATCCAGGCCCAGTTCGGCGGCAGAAGCGAGTTCCTGCTGCTCGTACCGGTCAGGGCCGCGAATGTCAGGAGCATGGCCGCGTGTACGACAAACGCGACCACCTGCGAGACGCCGACGCTCGATACTGCGTCTGCGGCGCTGACTCCTGCCTTGCGCAGGAAGCGGATGTTCGGTGCCGCTACGCCCACCGCCGCTGGGGTGATGAGCATCACGAATGACCCGGCCACCTGCGCCAGGAAGGTGCGGACGGGGTTGAGCCGCTCCAGTACGAAGCCTTGCAGCTCGAGCGTGGCGCCAGCGTAGGTCAGAGCCGAGAGCCTGATCGCCAGCACCCCCCAGCGCCAGTCCGAGTGGGAAAGCAAGGCGCGAAGGCTGACCCTGGATAGCTGGTCGAGCAGGATATACACCGCGACCACGCCGGCGATCAAGGTGATCAGCGTGCGCCATTCTGGATGCACGTAGAGCGCCAAACCCAGGTTGCCTGGCTGGCTCTCCACCCTTGGCCACACGCCGGCCTCGTGAACTTGATCGCGTCGCCGAGCTCAACCGGATCGGCGGTGATCAGATTGAACCGGATATGCAGCTCGGCTACGCCTTTTGCCCCCGCCTGGCCAGTTTGCCCCCGCTCGGCCAGCATGCTGACCGCACGGCATGGCACGACCTACTAGCCGCCTAACCTGACCCGGGCCGCACGCGCAGTCAACCCGCATGAACGAGTAGCTCGGCTCGCGCTCTTCAGGGCGTCTCGGACACTGTTCGTCCGTGGGCTGTGCCATGCATCGTCGTGAAGCGACCCGTTCGCGATGGAGGTGCAGCTCGGATCCGGCAGTGCGGCGCTGAGCTGTCCTTACCTGACCGGCCTGGCCGGCGCGTTCTCCACGGCAATCCTCGCGAGCTCGACCCGCGATGAAATCCCCAGCTTGCGGAAGATCTGCCGCAGATGAAAGGCGACCGTGTGGACGCTGACGTACTTGCGGTTAGCGACTTCCTGATTGCTCAGCCCTCGGCTGACAAGCTCGCTGATCGCACGTTCAGTGTCGGTCAGGCTTGCCCACCCGACGTCGGGCCCTCGATGAGCCGCCCAATGCCTGCGCCGCACCCCCGCCTGGCGCAGCCGCCGCCGGACCCTGGCCGCGTCCCTGGCCGCACCGGAACGCTCGTAGCAGTCCAGCGCGTCGTCCAGGCAAGCGACCGTGTCCGCCTGCGGTCCGCCGCTCGAACTAAGCAGGTCCCCGAGATCCTCGGCGGCCGACGCGGAGAGCCACGGATCTCCATAGACCTGGCGCGCCCGCCGGAGGCGGGTCCGATCACCGCGCAATAGGCCGGAGGCGTGGTCGGCGGAAGCCGACACCGACGGGAATCCAGGATTCCTCTGCGCGATGTCCTCGACCGCGGCAGCTGCCCGTTCCGCGAGCTTAGGCTCGCCCGCGCCAAGCGCCACGCGCACGAGCCAGGGCGCCGTGCCTGGCTCCGAGATCAGCCAGGAGCGATGGCTGGCAATGGCGTCGTAGGTCTCGGACAGGACGGGCATGGCTGCGATCGGCCCGCCCCTGGCCTCCGCCAGCTGTGCCGCCGTTATGTCCTGCCCGATCTGCCCACAGGACACGGCCAGGTGACGCGGCCCATCGGGCTCTGGCTCCAGGTCGGACGCGAAGCTCAGGTCACCGCGACGGAGGGCGACAGTGGCGAGAATGCGAAACGCATAGGCGCGGTATGCATGGGCACCGCGGGCGTCGGCGATCTTGCGTGCGATCTCGACCTCGGCGACCGCGTCGTCCAGCCACCCCTGAGCCAGCCCGATCCTGGCCCGCAGCAGCGCGGGGCTGGCCGAGGCCTCCAGGCCGTTGACCATGCCGGGCCGTTCGCGCACGAGCTTGACGAGAGTCGCCGCCTCGTCGAATCTGCGAATGTCGACCAGCCTGCTCGCCAGCGCGAGGCGAGCCTGGGCAAGCCGGACATCGGACGGTTTCCTTGCGGCCAGTACGATCGCCTCTTGGCACAGGTCGAGGCTTTCCTGAAGCTGCCCCTCATCCCACCTGATCACGGCAAGGACGATCAACGCTGTGACGCGAACGTCCCGGTCGTTCTCGGTCGGCGCCTCCCTAATGCTCGAAGCGAGCTTGGCGCCGCCGCGGCTGTCGCATACGCCAGCCAGCGCCTGGAGGAGCGCGATCGTCGCGCGGCCGCGCACGCTGCGCGGCAAACCTGGCTCAGCCAGCGCGCGTTCAGCTTCGTCGCTGGCTTGTGCGTCCAGGCCCCGGAGATGCAGGACGCTAGCGAGGGCACT
>DASWGE010000134.1:0-3865 GCA_036393895.1 Streptosporangiaceae bacterium
AGCATGATCCGCGAGCTGCGCGAGGGCTGGTCGGAGTTCCGCTCGCACACCTGGCTGTGGGCTACCGTGCTGCAGTTCACCGTTGTGCTGACCGCCTGGGCCGGCGGCTTCCTGGTGCTCGGGCCCGCCGTGGCGAAGGCGCACCTCGGCGGCGCCGCAGCCTGGGGCCTCATCTCGGCCGCCGAGGCGACCGGCCTGATCGTCGGCGGCCTGATCTCGCTGCGCTGGACGCCCAGCCGGCCCATCCTGTACGTGGTCCTGATCGGCGCGGCAATCGCGGTCTCGCCGCTCTCGCTGGCCATGCTGCTGCCGCTCTGGATGATCTGCGTGACGTCGTTCGTGCTCGGTGTCGCCATCGAGACAATGTCTGTGGTCTGGACAGTCACCATGGCGGCCAAGATCCCGGCGGAGAAGCTCGCGCGCGTATCTGGGTATGACGGGCTCGGATCGATGATGGGGATGCCGGTCGGTGCTCTCGTCGCCGGACCGCTCGCGGCCGGGATAGGAGTGTCGGCCACGCAATATGGCGCGGCCGCGATCACGGTGGTCGCCTCTGCGCTTGCGCTGATCCCGCGCGAGGTCAGAACCATGCGCTCGGGGCCGGTCGAGGACGCGTCGGCTGAGCCGTCCGTGGTCGAGGCCCCGTACGAGCCGGTGCCTGCCATGCTCGCCGAGCCCGCGCTGGCCGGGCGGTCCGCCCGCTGACCGGCCCGTTGCCAGTCGGTCCCGGCGCTGCCGTCAGGCTGCCAGCGTGGCCTCGCCGGTAAACGCGGACCAGAGCGCGGCGTAGGTGCCGCCCGCATCGAGCAGTTCATCGTGGGTGCCGACTTCGGTGATCCGGCCCGAATCGAGCACCACGATGCGATCGGCCCGTGCCGCCGTGCTCAGCCGGTGTGCGACAAGGACCGTGGTGCGCCTGGCGGTCAGCTGCTCGGTGGCGCGGATCACCGCCGACTCGGCCGCCAGGTCCAGGGCAGCGGTTGCCTCGTCGAGCAGCAGGATCGCGGGATCCACCAGGTATGCCCGGGCCAGCGCGATCAGCTGCCGCTGCCCGGATGAGAGGTTGCGGCCACGCTCGGCGACCTCATGGCTGAACCCGCCAGGAAGCCGGGTGATCATCTCCATCGCCCCGACGCCCCTGGCCGCGTCCTCGACCTCTTCGTCGCTCGCATCAGGCCTGCCGTAGGCAATCGCGTCGCGCACGGTCCCTGGGAATAGGTAGGGCTCCTGCGGGACGACGCCCAGCTGCCTGCGGTAGCTGGCCAGGTCATAGTCGCGGACATCGACACCGTCCACGAGAACCCGGCCAGCCGTCACGTCGTAGAACCTGGCGATGAGCTTGACCAGGGTGGACTTGCCGGCGCCCGTCTGGCCGACCAGGGCCACGGTCTCGCCGGGTGCGATGCGCAGGCTGATCCCGCTGATGGCCTCGTGGCCGAGATCCCGGTACTTGAAGTGCACGTCGGCGAACTCGATCTCACCGCTGAGCCGCCCGGCCCTGACCGGGCGGATCGGCTCGGGCGTGCTGGTCGGCGTCCTCAGCAGCGCGGAGATCCTGCGCAGCCCGACGGCTGCCTGCTGGTAACCGTCGAACACCTGCGACAGCTGCTGGACGGGCGAGAACAGCAGGTCGATATAGAGCAGGTAGGCGATCAGCCCGCCAGCGGTCAGCACTCCGCTGTGCACCTCGCTGGCCGCGGCGAAAAGCACCAGGGCGCCCGCGATCGTGGACAGCGCCTGCACGAATGGGAAGTACAGCGCTATGTAGCGCTGCGCACGCAGCCGTGACGTCCGGTAGGCGTTGCTCAGCCCGGCGAATCTGTCCTGGTTTACCTGCTCGCGCCGGTAGGCCTGCGTCACCCGCAGGCCGGCGACGTTCTCCTGCAGGTCGGCATTGACGGCGCTGACCTTCTCCCGCGCGTCGGCGTAGGCCTTCGCGGACTTCGCGCGGAATGCGATCGTCACGGCCACGAGCACCGGCAGGACGCTAAACAGGGTCAGCCCGAGCCTGGTGTTGATCAGGAGCAGCGCGATCATGACACCGACGAAGGTGAGTCCGGCGTTCACCATGGTGATCAGCCCGGTCTGCAGGAATGTGGACATCGCGTCGACGTCCGTGGTCATCCTGGTCATGATCCGACCGGCCATCTCGCGCTCGTAGTAGTCCAGGCCGAGCCGCTGGAGCTGTGCGAAGATCTTGACCCGCAGCGTGTAGAGCAGCCGTTCGCCGTTTCGGCCGACGACCACGGTCTGGACCGCGTTCACTACCCAGTCGGCCAGCACAATGGCCAGGCCCGCCAGCGAGATGAGGATGATGACGCGGAATGCCCCTGCCTCGATGCCGTGGTCGATGCCGCCGCGCATGAGCCACGGCAGGGCGATGCTGGCGACGGCGTCGAGGCCGTCCAGCATCAGGCCGGCGACCAGGGCGACGGCGAACGGCCGCAGCAGCCGGCGCAGCGTGAAACGCAGGTCGCCGACCCGGGTGAAGGCCTGGTCGACCCCGGGTTCGTCGTTCGCCGGCGGGAGCGCGGCGACCTTGGCGAGCAGCTCGGGCGTGGGCGGGATGCCCGCCAGCATGCTCGTGTCGCCCGCTGCGGCGGCCCGGCTCGCTGCTGTCACCCTGCCCCGGCTGGCGCCGCCGATCCCCATGCCGCGCCCGATTGTGGCACTGGCCGTGTTCGCCGCCTGACCGTTAGCTGGCGTCGCCGAGTCGTCGATCGGCGCGTTGACGTCGGCGGGAGCAGTCTCGTAGTAGGCGAGCTCGCCCGTGTCGACGCCCTCGGCATCATCACCGGGTCCGACCAGCAGCAGCCGGTACAGCGGGCACCGCAGCGTCAGTTCTTCGTGCGTGCCGAGATCGACGAGCCGGCCTGCATCAAGCACTGCGATCTTGTTAGCGAGCTGAAGCGTGGAGCGCCGGTGGGCGATCAGCAGCGTGGTCCGGCCGGCCATCACGCGCCGCAGCGTCTCGTGTATCTGGGCCTCCACCCTGGCGTCCACCGCCGAGGTGGCGTCATCGAGGACGAGGATCGCGGGGTCGGTGATCAGGGCCCGCGCGAGTGCGACCCGCTGCCGCTGGCCGCCGGACAAGGTCAGGCCCTGCTCGCCGATCACCGTGTCGTAGCCGTCGGGCAGGCCGAGTATGAATTCCTCGGCCTCGGCGGCCCGGGCGGCCGCGACGATCTGCGCCTCCGTCGCGTCTGGCCTGCCGTAGGCGATGTTGGCCCGAAGAGTGTCGGAGAAGAGGAAGCTGTCCTCCATGACCAGGCCGATCGCCGCCCGCAGCGAGTCGAGCGTGAGGTCGCGGACGTCGTGCCCGCCGATGCGCACCGCGCCGCCGTTCACGTCATAGAAGCGCGGGAGCAGCAGCGAGATGGTCGACTTGCCCGATCCTGACGTCCCGACGACCGCGACGGTCTCGCCCGGCGCGACCTGCAGCGAGAGCCCGCGCAGAACCGGTTCGGCTCGCACATAGCCGAAGGTCACGTCGTCGAACTCCACCTCCGAGGTGCCGGCGGGCAGCTCGATGGCGCCTGGCTTCTCGGTCAGCACCGGTCGCGAATCGATCACCTCGAAGACCCTGATCACGCTGGCCCGTGCTTCCTGGCCGAGCGTGATCAGGCCGCTCAGCGCTCGAACCGGCCCGACCAGCTGGGCGATGTAGGCCGAGAAGGCGAAGAACGTGCCGAGGTTGATGGCGCCGCGGATCGCCAGCCAGCCTCCGAACGCCAGCACGCCGACCTGGCCGAGCGCGGGAACGGCCTGGAGCGATGGGTTGTACCTGGCCATCAGCCTGACCGCGCGCACGCGCGCCGCGTAGAGCAGCCGCCCGGCTCCTTCAAGCCGCTCGACTTCCTGCTCC
>DASWGE010000135.1:0-9007 GCA_036393895.1 Streptosporangiaceae bacterium
CTCGAGCTCGTAATGCTCAAGGAAGTCCCGGTGATCCCCGTCACGGAGTCCGTCGACTGGTTCCAGTACGACACAAGCAAGTTCACGGGCTGGCCGACCCCGTCCAACCCCTACGCGCAGCCGGCGGCGTACAACTACCCCGACTGGGCGCAGGTGATGATGAACCTGACCCCGGCCAAGTAGCGGGCCGCTAAGGCGAGACTGATCTGGCCGGCGGGGAGTTGCGTCTTCTCCGCCGGCCAGGTAGCTCATCAGCCGCCGGCTGCCGCTAGCCGGACGAGAGCGGACGGACGAAGATTGGACTAGGAGGAAGGGCATGAGATTCGCGCTTCGCCGCCTGGCCTTTTTCGCGCTGACGCTGTGGGTGGCTGTTACGCTCAATTTCCTGCTGCCGCGGATGATGCCGGGAAATCCGGCCGTGGCGATGATCGCGAAGTTCAAGGGCGGCGTGTCCCCGCAGGCGCTTAAGACGCTTGAGATTCAGTTCGGCGTCAACACGCACCGGAGCATCGTCAGCGAGTACTTCAGCTACCTCGGCAACATAACGACCGGCAAATTCGGCACGTCGCTGTCGGAGTACCCGGCGTCGGTAGCGCACATCGTCCTCAATGCGATCCCGTGGACGCTCGGCCTGGTCGGGATCACCACCATCCTGGCCTTCATACTCGGCACCGTGATCGGCATCATCGGAGCGTGGCGGCGAGGCGGCCTGCTCGACAGCATCATGCCGCCGACGTTCGTGATCACGTCGGTCATCCCCTACTTCTGGCTCGGCCTCGTGCTGATCCTGGTGTTCGGCGTCCAGCTCAAATGGCTGCCGTACATCAACAGTTACGACTACACGCTGACTCCGTCGTTCTCGCTGGCATTCATCGGGAACGTCATCCAGCACGCGATCATGCCCGCCGTGACGCTCTTGATCACCACCATCGGCACCTGGATCCTGACGATGCGCAACACCATGATCACGACGCTGGCCGAGGACTATGTCCGGATGGCCAGGGCCAAGGGACTATCCGGCCGCCGGATCATGTTCGACTATGCCGCGCGCAATGCGATCCTGCCCAACCTGACCGGATTCGCGATGTCGCTGGGATTCGTGCTCGGCGGGGCGATCCTGATCGAATTGGTCTTCAACTATCAGGGCGTCGGATACTGGCTGCTCAACGCGGTGAACAACGAGGACTACCCGCTCATGCAGGCGCTGTTCCTGCTCATCACCGTGGCGGTCCTGCTGGCCATCCTCGTGGCTGATATCGCGACCGCCCTGCTCGATCCGCGGACAAGGAACGCCCGATAGCCATGGCCATGATCCGGATGCCATCAGAGGCCGCTCCTGCCGGGCGGGTCGGGTCCGGGGGCCCGATTCCCGCCCCCCGGATGCGGGCCAGCAGCAGGAACCCTGGCATCCGCGCGCTGCAGCGCATCTGGACGGCGATCAGGTCGAACCGCAAGGCGACCTGGGGCGCCGGACTGCTGGTCCTCATCTGCCTCGTGGCCATCTTCCCTGGGGTCATCGCGCGCGACAACCCGACTGCCATGATCTACCCGCTGAGCCTCGGCCCTTCCGCACGGCACCTGCTCGGCACCACCGGGCTCGGGCAGGACATGTTCGCGCAGATCATCTGGGGTGCCAGGCCTGTGCTGCTGATCGCGTTTGGCGCCGGGCTCGCGGCGACCGGCATCGCCGTCCTCATCGGCGTGGCCGCCGCTTACCTGGGCGGGCTCTGGGACGCGGTGCTGAGCCTGCTCACCGACGTGCTGCTGGTCATACCGGTCTTCCCGCTGGTCATCGTGATCGCCGGCTACCTGAGGAGCTCAGGGACGCTCGTCATGATCGCGGTTATCACGTTCACCGGCTGGTCCTATACGGCCAGGCAGCTGCGGTCACAGGCACTGTCCCTGCGCAACAGGGACTTCCTCGAGGCGGCCAGGGTCCGCGGCGAGCGCAGGCTCTACATCGTGGTGGTGGAGATCATCCCCACCATGACGTCGCTGATCGTCGCCAGCTTCCTCACGAACGCGCTGTACGCGGTGCTGTTCTCGACCAGCCTGCAGTTCATCGGGCTGGGTGACCCGACGGTCGTGAGCTGGGGAACGATGCTGCGCGCCGCCGAAAACAATGAGGCGTTCCAGACCGGCCAGGCACTGTGGATCATCGCGCCCGGGCTCTGCATCGTCGCCCTGGGCGCCGCGTTCGCCCTGCTCAATTACGCATTCGACGAGATCGGGAACCCGGCGCTGCGGCCGTTGAGGAGGGCCCGTGTCAAGCAGAGCAGCTGAGCCGCAGCTGGAACCAGGACTGGCCGCGCGCCCCGACTCAATCCTGGACGTGCATGACTTGTCCGTAGAGTACCTGCTGGAGTCCGGCGTCGTCCTCGCCGTCGATCAGGTGAGCTTCTCGGTCAAGGAGAGCGAGTTCGTCGCGATCGTCGGGGAGTCGGGCTGCGGCAAGTCGACGCTGCTGTTCGCCATCGCCCAGCTGCTCTCACCGCCGGCCGAGATCACCAGCGGCAGCGTGGTCTTCCGCGGCCGGAACATGGTGGGCCTGACGGATTCCGCGCTCGCCGCCATCCGATGGAAAGACCTGTCCGTCGTCATGCAGAGCGCGATGAACGCGCTGAACCCGGTCAAGTCGATCGGGTCCCAGTTCAGGGACGCGATGCGGGCACACGGCACGACCTCGATGGAGGAGATCGAGGCCAGGTCGGCCGAGGTACTCCGGATGGTCGGCATCGATCCCGTCCATCTGAAGAGCTACCCGCACCAGTTGTCGGGCGGGATGCGGCAGCGCTCGATGATCGCCATGGCCCTTCTTTTCACGCCCGAGCTGGTGATCATTGACGAGCCGACGTCCGCCCTTGATGTCGTCGCGCAGCGCTCGCTGATGGTCCAGATCAAGGAATTGCAGGAGCGGCTCGGATTCGCGGTCATCTTCGTGACGCACGACATGTCGCTGGTCAGCCACTTCTCCGACAACCTCATGGTGATGTACGCCGGCCAGGTCGCCGAACTGGGCCCGACGCAGCGGGTGTTCGGTTCACCCGCGCATCCCTACACGGTCGGCCTGATGGATGCCTTCCCGTCGATCAGGGGGCCGCGCCGGCAGCTCAAGGGGATCCCCGGCCATCCGCCGGATCTGGCCAGGCCACCGTTCGGTTGCCGGTTCGCGCCGCGCTGCCCGAAGGTCATGGCCCGGTGTACCGCCGAGCCGCCTGCCCTGTACCAGGTCGACGGGATCGAGGTTCGCTGCTTCCTCTTCGACCCAAACGCGCCCGTAGGCCCCGAGGGCGAGGGGAGCACGCCATGACCGAGCTCTCCGCCTCACCTGGCTCGCCATCTGACGCCGAGCCGGACGCTCGCCAGGATTCACGCGGCTCCTCGTCCAAGGACACGGGCGCGCAGCTGCTCAGGACCGACGGCCTGACGAAGCACTTCAAGATCGGCAACGCGCTGTCACAGCGCACGCTGCACGCCGTGGACGACGTCAGCCTGTCGGTCGGCAGGCGCGAGATCGTGGCGCTCGCCGGGGAGAGCGGCAGCGGCAAGTCAACGATCGCACGGCTTCTGGCCAAGGTCTTTAAGCCCACGAGCGGCGAGATCTACTTCGAGGGGAAGCCCATTGCCTCGGACCGGTCACGAGCGGATCAGCTCAGGTACAGCGGCCTGGTGCCCATGGTCTTCCAGGATCCGTTCGCTTCCATCAACCCGGTCTTCCGAGTCTCGCACGGCGTGATGCGCGGCCTGAAGCTGCACCGGCCGGAGCTGTCCAAGCAGGAGCAGTATGACGAAGCCATCCGCGTCTTTGACGTAGTCGGGCTGACTCCAGCGGCCGATGTGCTGCAGCGTTACCCTCATGAGCTCAGCGGCGGCCAGCGGCAGCGGGTCGGATTCGCCCAGGCACTGGCGATGCGGCCCAAGCTGATCATCGCCGATGAGCCGGTCTCGATGCTGGACGTCTCGATCCGCGTCGGCCTGCTCAACCTGATGGTGAAGCTGCGGGACGAAGAGGACGTCTCGATCCTGTACATCACCCATGACCTGGCGAGCGCACGATATGTCGCTGATCGGCTGGTCATCATGTACGCGGCTATGCTCGCTGAGTCGGGGCCGATGGAGGAAGTCCTCACCCGCCCGAAGCATCCCTACACGCAGCTGCTGTTGTCGGCGGCGCCTGATCCTCGCGCTCCGCTCAACGTGAGCGCGGAGACCGACAGGGGCGAGCCGCCGAAGGTGATCGATCCCACGCCGGGGTGCAGATTCCGCTGGCGGTGCCCGCTCGCGATCGAAATATGCCACGCCGTGACCCCAAGGATGGAGACCCTCGGACCCGGCCACGAGGTCGCATGCCACGTCGCCCAGTCCGGCGCTGAAGTGAAGGCATTCTGATGAAGATAGCTGTCGTGGGCGGTGGCTCGACGTACACGCCCGAGTTGATCGACGGGTTCGCCAGGCTGGCCGATCAGGTCAAGATCACTGAGATCGTCCTTGTCGACCCCGACCAGAGCAGGCTGTCGGTGGTCGGGCCGTTCTCGGCCAGGATCATGCGCCGCTACGGGCACCCGGCGACCGTCCGCTGGACCGCTGACCTGGACGACGGGCTCGACGGTGCCGGGGCTGTCCTTATCCAGCTCCGGATCGGCGGGCAGGCGGCCCGGCACAGGGACGAGACCTGGCCTGGCAAGTGCGGCTGCCTCGGCCAGGAGACTACCGGGGCCGGCGGGTTCGCCAAGGCTCTGCGGACCGTGCCTGTTGTCCTTGATATAGCGGAACGAGCCCGCGCCCGCGCATCGTCTGACGCCTGGCTGATCGACTTCACCAATCCGGTCGGGATCGTCACCCGGGCACTTCTGGACGCGGGACACCGGGCGATCGGCCTGTGCAATGTGGCGATCGGATTCCAGCGGATCTTCGCGGGCATGCTCGGAGTGGAACCGCGACGGATCAGCCTGGAGCACGTCGGGCTCAATCACCTCACCTGGGAGCGAGCCGTCCTGCTCGACGGCACCGACGTGCTGCCTGACCTGATCGCTACCCGCGGCGATGAACTAGCCGAACTGATCGAGCTCCCGCGCTCGGTTATAGAACTGACACGCTCGATCCCTTCGTACTACCTCCGCTACTTCTACGCTCACGACCAGGTGGTCGCCGAGCAGCAGACCGGCCCGACCAGAGCAGAGCAGGTCGCCCAGATCGAGCAGGAACTGCTGGCGATGTATGCCGACCCCGCACTCGACCGCAAACCCGAATTGCTCGGCCAGCGCGGCGGCGCGTTCTATTCTGAGGCAGCAGTCGCGCTCCTCGCTTCGCTGGTCAACGACACCGGTGACACTCAGGTCGTCAACGTGCGCAACAACGGGACCATGCCGTTCTTGGCCGACTACGCCGTGATCGAGGTGGCTTCAGTGATCGGGAAGCACGGGGCCACGCCGGTCGGCTTCGCGCCGCTCGGCCCGCTTATGCGGGGCCTGACAGCCCACGTGTCCGCCTACGAGGAGCTGGCCGTGCAGACCGCCAGGCTCGGCGGGCGCGACCGGGTGTTCGAGACCATGCTCGCGCACCCGCTGATCGGGCAGTACGACAAGGCCGAGCAGCTGACCGACCTGCTGCTCGCCGAGAACGCCGCATTCCTGCCGTGGGCAAACGATGCGGGCGCAGTCGGCGACCCGGCGCCTGGGACCACGGCGAGCGGCCCGTGAGCGAGGGTCTTCCTGCTGCTCTTGCGATCGATGGCGGGAACAGCAAGACCGATGTCGCCCTCGTCGCGCGGGACGGGTCGCTGCTCGCGCTGGTCCGCGGTCCCGGCATGCCGGTCAGGCTCGGCGACGAGACCGTTCAGGTCATCGACGAGCTGATCCGGTCGGCCGTGAAGCTGGCCGGGCAGGAGGCAGATCAGGCCCGCACCGAGGTGCACCCGACTCACGGCTCCCGCACTGGCCTGGTCGCTTCGCACCTGGTCGGCTGCGTCGCGAACGTGGACCTTCCTGCCGAGGAACGCAAGCTCGAGCGGATGCTCAGTGACCAGGGCTGGACGAGTACGACCGTGGTGGCCAACGACACCTTCGCGGTGCTCCGCGCAGGCCTGGACGACGTGCCTGCCGCGGGGGCGCAGCGGCACTGGGGTGTCGGCGTTACCTGCGGCACGGGGATCAACTGCATCGGCGTGGCGCCGGACGGTCGCACCGCCGGCTTCCTCGCGCTTGGCATGAGCACCGGTGACTGGGGCGGCGGTGGCGGGCTCGGCCTGGAGGCCCAGTGGAACGCGGTCAGGGCAGCGGACGGCCGGGGCCCGCAAACCGCGCTGCGGGAGGCCGTTCCCGCCTATTTTGGTCTGAAAGAACCGCTCGAAGTGGCCGAGGCGCTGCATCTAGGTGAGATCTCCTGGGACCGGCTGGCCAGCCTCGTTCGCGTCATCATGCAGGTCGCAGACGCCGGCGACGAGGTTGCCCGTGGCATCCTGCTTCGTCTCGCCGGGGAGATTTTCCTGCTCACCAGGAGCGCGATCAACAGGCTCGGCCTGGCGGCGGAGCCTGTTCCAGTCGTGCTCGGCGGCGGGGTACTCGCCGCAGGCAATGCCCTGCTCATCGAGCACGCGACCAGCCTGATCACCGCGGAGTTCCCCGGTGCGGACGTGCGTGTGCTCCGGCAGGTCCCGGTCGTTGGTGCCGCTCTGATGGGGCTGGACCTGGCCGCCGCGTCGCTGGACGCGATGCAGCGACTGCGCGACTCGTTGGCGAGCCGGATGGCCGCAGGCACCTGAGTTGCCCCGGCCTGGCGGACTTCCGGCCGGCTGAGCAGTAATTCGGTAGAATCGCCTGGCTAGCGGCCGCTTGCCCCCGGCTTCCGATCGAAGGACACCGTGACCCTCCCGAGCTTCCCTCGCGGCAAGGCGAGCAGGCGCCGCAGGCAGAGAATCAGGACGAAGACCCTGGTCATCCTGGCCGTGACGGCCTGCGTCATGCTGCTGCTCGGGCGCGGCGCGGCCCAGGTCGTCGACCGCTACTCGTGCTCGAATAATCAGATCGTGCTGAACGTCGCCGTCAGCACCGATATCGCGCCGGCGATTAACAAGATCGCTGACTACTTCAATAACCGCCAGCTTCAGGCCGATGGCCGGTGCGTGTCTGCGTACGTCAACACCGAGGCGCCAGCGGAAGCCGCCGCGCAGATCGACGGGCAGCGTCCCAGCCCGAACCCCCCGATCGACGCCTGGATTCCGGACTCGAGTCTCTGGGTCGATCAGGCACGCAGTTTGCCTCTCGGTGGGAAGGTCATCCAGCCCGCCGGGTACAGCGTCGCCTTGTCGCCGCTCATGATCGTCATGCCGAAGGCGGCCGCGGCCCATACTCCAGCCTTCGCCAGGTCGGGCTGGCGACTGCTGCTACCGCGATCGGCGGGCGGCCCAGTGGTCCCCGCTGGCACGCGCGTGGATCTGCCTGACCCGTCGCAGAGCGCGGCTGGCCTGGCGACTCTGATCCAGGTCAGCCGGGTGCTCGGCACAGGCGTAGCCGCCCGGGTGAACTTCACCAGGTTCGTCTACTCAACGCAGGTGACGTCGTACTTCGATGACCCGGTCTCTTTGCGCTACTTCGTCAGCCTGGCCTCGCCACCGCTGAACGGCAATCCGGTAACCGTCACGACCGAGCAGTCGGTACTGTCTTACGACCAGAAATATCCGCGACAGCCGCTCGCCGCGAGCTACCCGACCGGTAGCAAGACCGAGCTCGGCAGCCCGGAACTCGACTACCCGTACGTAGAGACCGCGTCAAACGGGCTGCGGCTCGACGCGGCGGCGCTGTTCGGCAAGGTACTCACCGAGCCTTACGCGCAGGGCGTGATCAGGTACTTCGGATTCCGCGCTGGCCGCAACCTACCTGATCGGTCCGCCCCGTCCTACGGCCTCAGCAGGCAGTTGCTGCAGGTAGCGACGCCCGCGGCGGCCGGCGAGGGACCGACCGCGCTGTCGGTGTGGAACAAGCTGGCGCTCGGGTCACGCTCCCTGTCGCTGGTCGATATCTCGTCGTTCATGGCCAAGCCGGCCGACCCGGCCAACCCGACCGGGCTGACGCTGGAGCAGGAACTCAACCAGACGGCATCGCTCGGCCTCGCGCTTTTCCCGGACTCCGCTAATATTGGCCTTTGGCAATTCGCAAACAACCTGCAGCATGGCAAACCGTACAAGCAGCTAGTGTCCGTCGGCCCGCTGCCCCAGAGCGTCGGCCTGATCAGCAGGCGTGCCGAGCTTCTGCGCATCAACGGCTCGGAGGCGCCGACTGGCGGTCCCAACGTCGCCTTGTACAGCACGATCCTTGATGCCTATAAGTACATGCAGAGCACGTACAAGCCGAAGTTCTTCAACGCAGTCATCGTTCTCGCGTCCGGCCTGGATAACGCGTCAGGAGACCTCACGGCCCAGGCGCTGGTCAAGAAGCTGGCCAGCCTCAGCACGTCGCCGCGGAAGGTTGCCGTGATCATCGTCGCGTTCAACACCTCGGCCGACTTCCCCATGCTGAAGAAGATCGCGCTCACCACCGGCGGTCAGGCCTACATGATTACTGACCCGACGCGGGTGGCCCAGGTGTTCTACCAGGCGCTCGCGCACCGCCTGTGCTTCCACGGCTGCGTAGCACCATGACCGGCTACCGTAGGGGTTATGGACGTCATAGACCCCTTTCGTGCGACCTCGGCGCTCTCGACCACTGACCGGACCAGGCTAGGCCGACTGCGGGAGCGCGGCAGCACTGATCGTGCCGTGCTGCATGACGTGCTTGATGCCGGCCTGATCTGTCATGTCGGAGTCGTGATCGATGGCACGCCCGTGGTGCTTCCCACCGGTTACGCGCGAATCGGCGAAACCCTCTACCTACACGGATCGTCGGCCAACCGGTCGCTTACGGCTGCGCCGGGGACCGAGATCTGCGTGACCGTGACTCTGCTCGACGGTCTTGTTTGCGCCAGGTCTGTCTTTCATAACTCCATGAACTACCGCAGCGCGGTGGTCTACGGC
>DASWGE010000136.1:0-24415 GCA_036393895.1 Streptosporangiaceae bacterium
CCCTAAGCACCGCGCTGACACGGCAAGACCATCCAGCACCACCGGACAGAGGTAAGGACAGAGGCCAACGATGGCGGGAGAGAAGATCCGCATTCGGCTGAAGAGCTATGACCATGAGGTCATCGATACTTCGGCGCGGAAAATTGTCGACACCGTCATGCGGACGGGTGCGAAAGTGGTTGGTCCTGTGCCGCTGCCGACGGAGAAGAACGTGTACTGCGTGATCCGGTCGCCGCACAAGTACAAGGACTCGCGTGAGCATTTCGAGATGCGCACGCACAAGCGGCTGATCGACATCATCGACCCGACGCCTAAGACCGTCGACGCCCTGATGCGGCTCGACGTGCCTGCGGGCGTTGACATCCAGATCAAGCTTTGAGGAACGCACGGAGATGACGAAGCAAGGCGGTGTCGCCAAGAATATCCGGGGTGTGCTGGGCACCAAGCTCGGCATGACCCAGGTCTTCGACGGTGACGGGAAGATTGTTCCGGTCACCGTCGTGGCCGCTGGTCCGTGCGTCGTGACCGCGGTGCGCAGCGCGGATTCCGACGGCTACGCGGCCGTCCAGCTTGGCTTCGGCGAGGTTGACCCGCGCAAGGTGACCAAGCCAGTCGCCGGTGTGTTCGCGAAGGCCGGAGTGACCCCCCGCCGGTACCTGGTGGAACTGCGCACCGACGACGCGGCGGAGTACACGCTCGGCCAGGAGGTCACCGCCGAGACTTTCGAGGCGGGCGAGCTGGTTGATGTGACGGCGACGAGCAAGGGCAAGGGATTCGCTGGCGTCATGAAGCGGCACGGCTTCCATGGCCTGTCTTCCTCGCACGGCACGCAGCGCAAGCACCGCTCGCCTGGGTCGATCGGCGGCTGCGCGTTTCCCGGTCATGTCTTCAAGGGCATGAAAATGGCCGGCCGGATGGGCGGCAACCGCACCAGCGTGCTGAACCTGACCCTGCACGGCGTCGTCGCCGACAAGGGCCTGCTGCTGATCAAGGGCGCGGTTCCCGGTCCAGCCGGCGGCCTGGTCCTCGTGCGCAGCGCGGTCAAGGCCCCGGCTGGCGCGAGGACACGAGAGGCGGGTGCGGCCCGATGAGCCCGGCATCGCACGAGGAGAACCCGACCCAGCCGGAATCGGCTGCGGAGGAGGTACAGCAGACGGCCGGGGAAACTGTCGCGGCTGATGCCGTGGATGCGGGACCGGAGGCCGCGGATGCGGGACCGGAGGCCGCGGATGCGGGACCGAAGGCCGCGGACGCGGCACCGGAGGCCGCGGACGCCGCAGGCGAGCAACCGGCCGAGGCCGAGCAGGCCAAGCCGGCAAGGCGGCGCTCGGCCGCCGCATCGAGCGAGGCGGATAGGCCCGCCGCTGCCCGCGGCGGACGCGGTACGCGCTCGGCGGCCAAGGCTACGGCAAAGAAGGACAGGCCGGCCGCGGCCAGCACCGAGGTGCAGGTCGAGCTGCCGGCCGAGGTCTTCGACGCGACCGTGAACGTGCCGCTGATCCACCAGGTCGTCGTGGCACAGCAGGCGGCGGCCAGGCAGGGCACCCACGCCACCAAAACCCGTGGCGAGGTCCGCGGCGGCGGCAGGAAGCCATACCGGCAGAAGGGCACCGGCCGGGCCAGGCAGGGTTCGGTCCGTGCGCCTCAGTTCACCGGTGGCGGCATAGTGCACGGGCCGGTGTCGCGGTCGCACGCGCAGAAGACGCCGAAGAAGATGAAGGCCGCCGCGCTCCGCGGCGCTTTGTCGGACCGGGCCAGGCACGGCCTGGTGCAGGTGGTCAGCGGATTCGTCGATGGCGAGCTGCCGAAGACCGCCGACGCGGTGTCCGTGCTGAGCGCGGTCACCGGTGCCGCAGCCGGCGCGTCGATGGTGCTCGTCGTGGCCGACAGCTCGGATCAGCTCACCTGGAAGAGCCTGCGCAACGCCAGGGGCGTGCACCTCATCGATCCCGGCCAGCTGAACACCTACGACGTGCTCACCAATGACCGCGTGATCTTCACGAGGGCCGCGTACGAGTCCTTCGTCGCCAGGACCGGCGCTGCGGGCGGGCAGGAGGAGCGATGAGCAAGATCTTCAACCACCGGGACATCCTGCTCAGGCCGGTCATCTCGGAGAAGAGCTACGGGCTCCAGGACGAGTTCAACAAGTACACGTTTATCGTGGCCCCGGACGCCAACAAGACGCAGATCCGCCAGGCTGTCGAGGCGATCTTCAATGTGAAGGTCACCGGCGTGAACACGCTGAACCGGCCGGGCAAGCGACGCCGCACCCGCCAAGGCTGGGGCAAGCGCCCTGACACTAAGCGCGCGATCGTCAGCCTCGCGGCAGGCGACCGGATCGACATCGGCGGCCTCGGCAGCTAGGCACGACGAACATAGGAGCTTAAGCAGACATGGGTATCCGCAGGTACAAGCCGACCACGCCGGGCAGGCGCGGCGCGAGCGGCTCGGACTTCGCCGAGCTGACCCGCGACGAGCCGGAGAAGTCGCTCGTCCGGCCGCTGCACGGCAACGGCGGCAGGAACGTGCACGGCAAGATCACCGTCAGGCACCAAGGCGGCGGGCACAAGCGCGCCTACCGGGAGATTGACTTCAGGCGCGCGGACAAAGACGGCGTTCCCGCCAAGGTCGCGCACATTGAATACGACCCGAACCGGACCGCCAGGATCGCACTGCTGCACTACGCCGACGGCGAGAAGCGCTACATCCTCGCTCCGGCCGGCGTGCGGCAGGGCGACGTTGTGGAGAACGGGCACGGCGCCGACATCAAGGCGGGCAACTGCCTGCCGCTGCGCTCGATCCCGACTGGCACCGTGGTGCACGCGATTGAGATGCGCCCCGGCGGCGGGGCCAAGATCGCGAGGTCGGCGGGCTCCGGAGTCCAGTTGCTCGCCAAGGAAGGCAGGCATGCGCACCTGCGGATGCCATCCGGTGAGATCCGGCTCGTGGACGCGGCCTGCCGGGCGACCATCGGCGAAGTCAGCAATGCCGAGCAAGGCAACTTCAAGCTCGGCAAGGCAGGCCGGAGCCGCTGGAAGGGCCGTCGGCCAAGCGTCCGCGGGGTCGCGATGAACCCGATCGATCACCCGATGGGCGGCGGCGAGGGCAAGACCTCAGGCGGCCGGCACCCGGTTAGCCCCTGGGGCAAGCCAGAGGGGCGCACCAGGCGGGCGCACAAGCCAAGTGACAAGCTCATCACCCGACGGCGCGGCAAGAAGAAGCGGTAGGAGCAGCAGGTAATGCCACGTAGCCTTAAGAAGGGCCCGTTCGTGGACCTCCACCTCATTAAGAAGGTGGAGGTACAGAACAGCAAGGGCACCAAGAATGTCATCAAGACATGGTCGCGTCGATCGATGGTCATCCCGGCGATGCTCGGCCACACGATCGCGGTGCACGATGGCCGCAAGCACGTGCCAGTGTTCGTCACCGAGTCGATGGTCGGTCACAAGCTCGGTGAGTTCGCGCCGACCCGCACGTTCCGCAGCCATGTAAGGGACGACAGGCGGAGCCGTCGCTAGCGACGGCTGGGCGGCTGCACGCTGACCGCGGTGCCGCTAACCACCGGGCACATTAACCACCGGGCACATTAACCACCGGCGAGAGAGCGAAAGGCAGGACCGATGGAAGCGAGGGCAAAGGCGCGGTACGTGCGCGTCACGCCGCGGAAGGCCCGCCGGGTGGTGGACCTGATCCGCGGGCTGCCTGCCGAGCAGGCGCAGGCGGTGCTGGCCTTCGCGCCGCAGTCTGCGAGCGATTCGGTCGGAAAGGTGCTCGCGAGCGCCATCGCCAACGCCGAGCACACCGGGCAGGCCAGCGCGTCCGCTCTCGTCGTGAGCCGCGCGTGGGTCGACGAGGGCCCGACATTGAAGCGGTTCAGGCCGCGGGCGCAGGGCCGCGGTTACCGGATTAACAAGAAGACGAGCCACATCACGGTGATCGTTACGGACGGCGGCGCGGGCGCTACGGCGCGGGACCGCGGCGCCGGCAGTCGCAGGGAGAGGACCCGCTAGTGGGCCAGAAAGTGAACCCGCACGGGTTCCGGCTTGGCATTACCACCGACTTCAAGAGCCGGTGGTTCGCCGACAAGCTGTACAAGGACTACGTCGCGGAGGATGTCGCCATCCGCAGAATGCTGCAGCGCGGCATGGAGCGAGCCGGCATCTCCAAGGTGGAGATCGAGCGCGAGGACAAGGACAAGGTCAAGGTGTGGATTCACACTGCCAGGCCGGGAATTGTCATCGGCCGGCGCGGTGCTGAGGCCGACCGGATCAGGGGCGACCTGGAGAAGCTGACCGGTCGGCGGATCGAGCTGAACATCCTGGAAGTGAAGAACCCAGAGATCGACGCTCAGCTGGTCGCCCAGGGTGTCGCCGAGCAGCTGTCGAGCCGGGTTTCATTCCGGCGGGCGATGCGCAAGGCGATGCAGACCGCCATCAAGGGCGGCGCGAAGGGCATCAGGGTGCAGTGCGCGGGGCGCCTCGGTGGCGCCGAGATGTCGCGGTCAGAGTTCTACCGCGAGGGCCGGGTGCCGCTGCACACGCTTCGCGCCGACATCGACTACGGCTTCTACGAGGCCAGGACTACATTCGGCCGGATTGGCGTGAAGGTGTGGATCTACCGCGGCGACGCCGCGCCGACGCGCGCCGAGCGCGAGGCGGCAGCGGCGGGCCTGCGGGCTGGCCAGCGCCCTGGCGGCCGGGACCGGCCGCCGGCCGCGCGGCGCGGGCGCCGGCCAGGATCACCAGACGGCACGGACCGCGGGTCGCGGGCGGCGGACCAGGCGCCGGCTGGAGACGCACGCGGCCGGGCCGAGCCGGCCACACCAGGCGCTCAGGCGGCCGCTGCCACGGGCGAGGAGGGCTGAGGCATGCTCATCCCCCGCAGGACCAAGCACCGCAAGCAGCACAGGCCTGACCGGTCGGGTGCTGCTAAGGGCGGCACCAGGGTGACGTTCGGCGAATACGGCATCCAGGCCCTTGAGCACTCGTACGTGTCCAACCGGCAGATCGAGGCCGCTCGTATCGCGATGACCAGGCACATCCGCCGTGGCGGAAAGGTCTGGATCACGATTTACCCGGACCGCCCGCTGACCAAGAAGCCGGCCGAGACCCGGATGGGCTCGGGCAAGGGCGCGCCTGAGTGGTGGATCGCCAACGTCAAGCCAGGGCGGGTCATGTTCGAGCTGTCCGGCGTTCCTGAGCCCATCGCCAGGGAAGCGCTGCGGCGTGCCATGCACAAGCTCCCGATGAAGTGCAGATTCGTTAAGCGTGAGTTGGGTGAGGCGTGATGGCTAAGACACTGGCAGCGGCTGATCTTCGAGCCTCGAGCGAGGAAGAGCTGGACGACAAGCTGGCGGAGGCGAAGATCGAGTTGTTCAATCTGCGCTTCCAGGCCGCGACCGGCCAGCTGGAGAGCCACGGACGGCTCCGGGCCGTACGCAAGGAGATCGCCCGCATCTACACCGTGATGCGGGAACGCGAGCTCGGCATCGTGACGCTGGAGCAGGAGGCTGAAACCGATGAGTGAGGCTACGCAGGCGCCCACGGCGCAGGCTCCCGCCCGTGGCTACCGCAAGGTCAGGGAAGGCCTCGTGGTCAGCGACAAGATGGATAAGACGGTCATCGTCATGGTGGAGGACCGGGTCAAGCATCCGAAGTACGGCAAGGTCATCCGCCGGACCAGGAAGTACGTGGCGCATGACGAGCAGAACGCCTGCGGCGTGGGCGACAGGGTGGTCCTGACCGAGACCAGGCCGCTGTCGGCTACCAAGCGGTGGCGCGTCGCCAGGATCGTGGAGAAGGCGAAGTAATGACATCAGGCCGCGCCTGACAAGACCACAAGGACCCCGTGCGGGGCCGCCCGGAGCCCGGCAGGGCGGCCTGGCCGGGCCCTTACGGCAGAGACAGAGTAAGCAGGAGTTGACGTGATCCAGCAGGAGTCGCGGCTCAAGGTCGCCGACAACACAGGTGCCAAGGAGCTCTTGTGCATCCGTGTGCTCGGCGGGTCGAGCCGGCGATACGCGGGCATCGGCGACGTCATCGTGGCCACCGTCAAGGACGCCCTGCCTGGTGCGGGCGTCAAGAAGGGCGATGTGGTCAAGGCCGTCGTGGTGCGTACCCGCAAGGAGCGGCGCCGCGGCGACGGCTCGTACATCCGCTTCGACGAGAATGCGGCGGTCTTGATCAGGGATGGCGGGGACCCGCGCGGTACCCGCATCTTCGGGCCCGTCGGCAGGGAGCTGCGCGAGAAGCGGTTCATGCGGATCATCTCGCTGGCGCCGGAGGTGCTGTGATGGCAAAGAACGGTGCTGGTCGAACAACAGGCAAGGCGCGGAGCATGAAGATCAAGAAGGGTGACCACGTTGTGGTAATCGCCGGGCGCGATAGCGGCCGCGAGGGCACCGTGATTCATGCCGACCCGGTGAGCCAGCGCGTGCTCGTCCAGGGCGTCAGCATGATCAAGAAGAACACGAAGGTGAACTATCAGGGCCGGCGTGGTGCCAAGGAGGGCGGCATCGTGAACCAGGAGGCGCTCATCCACGTCAGCAACGTCGCCCTGATCGACCCAGAGACGAAGAAGCCAGCCCGGGCCGGCTACCGGTTCGACGGCGAGAACAAGGTACGGGTAACCCGGCCTGGCGGTAAGGACATCTGATGGCTGCGACCAAGACGAGCAGGGCGCGCGGCGGCGCCGATGCGGCGGCGGCCGCGCCGGACGAGGCAGCCAAGGGCGGCGGCGTAACCGCCGTGGCCGAGAAGGTGCCGCCCAGGCTCAAGGAGCGGTACGTGACTGAGATCGCGCCCGCTCTCCGCGAGGAGTTCGGGTTCGCTAACGTCATGCAGGTACCCACGGTCACTAAGATCGTGGTGAACATGGGTGTCGGCGAGGCAGCCAGGGACGCCAAGCTGATCGAGGGTGCGGTCAGGGACCTGACCCTGATCACGGGCCAGAAGCCCGCGGTCGCCCGGGCGCGCAAGTCGATCGCGCAGTTCAAGCTCAGGGAGGGCATGCCGATCGGTGTCCATGTGACGCTGCGCGGCAACCGGATGTGGGAGTTCTGCGACCGGCTGCTCTCGCTGGCGCTGCCGAGGATCCGCGACTTCCGCGGATTGTCCGACCGGCAGTTCGACGGGCGCGGCAACTATACGTTCGGCTTGACCGAGCAGCTGATGTTCCACGAGATCAACCCCGATCGGGTAGACAGGCAGCGCGGCATGGACGTCACCCTCGTCACCACCGCGACCACCGATGAGCAGGGCCGCTCGCTGCTGCGACGGCTCGGCTTCCCGTTCAAGGAGAGCTAAGTAGTGGCGAAGAAGAGCCTGATCGCCAAGGCAGCGCGCAAGCCCAAGTTCGGGGTGCGCGCCTATACCAGGTGCTCACGGTGCGGGCGGCCACGTGCCGTCTACCGCAAGTTCGGCCTCTGCCGGATCTGCTTCCGCGCCCTGGCGCACCGGGGTGAACTGCCCGGCATCACGAAGTCCAGCTGGTAATTCACACGTAAGACCGACCTGGGCGCCGCCGGCGCCCACCGACCACGTCGTAGGTCCGCGAGGAAACCGCGACGAGGAGGGCCACCAGGCCATGACAATGACCGACCCGGTCGCGGACATGCTGACTCGTCTGCGCAACGCCAATTCCGCGTATCACGACGCCGTGACAATGCCGCACTCCAAGATCAAAGTGCACATCGCCGAGATCCTCCAGCAAGAGGGCTACATCGCCGGCTGGCGGGTCGAGGACGCGGAGGTCGGCAAGGCGCTCGTGATCGCATTGAAGTACGGCCCGACGCGGGAGCGCTCGATCGCCGGGATCAAGCGGGTGTCCAAGCCGGGACTGCGGGTCTATGCCCGCAAGGACAACCTGCCGAGGGTGCTCGGGGGCCTGGGCGTTGCGATCATCTCTACGTCGTCCGGCCTGATGACCGACCGGCAGGCCAAGAAGCACGGCGTGGGCGGGGAAGTCCTCGCCTACGTCTGGTAGGGGAGCAGACGATGTCACGAATCGGACGGATGCCCGTCGTCGTGCCCTCCGGGGTGGACGTGACGATCAGCGGTCGCGACGTCACCGTGAAGGGGCCGAAGGGCACCCTGAGCCTCGAGGTCGCCGTGCCGATCGAGGTCAACCACGACGGCGGCGTGATCACCGTGACCAGGCCATCCGACGAGGGCGAGATCAGGGCGCTGCACGGGCTGTCCCGCTCACTCATCGCCAACATGGTCACCGGCGTTACCGATGGCTATTCCAAGACCATGGAGATCGTGGGCGTCGGCTACCGGGTCCAGGCCAGGGGCAGGGATCTGGAGTTCTCCCTCGGCTTCAGCCACCCAGTGCTGGTCAGCCCGCCGGACGGAATCACCTTGCGGGTGGAGACGCCCACCAGGTTCGTCGTCGAGGGCATTGACAAGCAGCAGGTCGGCGAGGTCGCCGCGAACATACGCAAGCTCCGCAAGCCCGATCCCTACAAGGGCAAGGGCGTGCGGTACTCGGGCGAGCAGATCCGCCGCAAGGCCGGGAAGGCTGGTAAGTAAGACATGGCTGGCACCAGGACGACCGCGCACGTGCGCAGCAGGAGCCGCACGTCGGCACGGGCTTCCTCGCGCACCAGGCGCCACCTGCGGGTACGCAAGAAGATCACGGGCAGCGCCGAGCGGCCCAGGCTCGTCGTGACCCGCTCAGCGAGGAACATCTACGCCCAGCTGGTCGATGACGTCGCGGGCCATACACTCGCGTCAGCCTCTACCCTGGAAGCCGAGATCCGCGGCGGCAGCGGCGACAAGAAGGCCAAGGCGCACGAGGCCGGCAGGCTGCTGGCCGAGCGGGCGGCGGGCGCCGGCATTGGCGCCGCGATCTTCGACCGCAGCGGCAACTCCTACCACGGCAGGATCGCAGCGCTCGCCGACGGCGCTCGGGAGAGCGGCCTGAAGCTATGAGCGGCGAAGCCATGAGCACGAGCAACGAGAGAAGGACATTCTGATGGCAGCACCGGCACGGCGCGGTACCGGGCCAGGCAGCGGCGGCGGTGGCGAGCGGCGCGACCGCCGGGATGACCGCCGCGGCGGCGGTGCCGATAAGGGCACCGCCTACCTTGAGCGCGTCGTCACCATCAACCGCGTCGCGAAGGTCGTCCAGGGCGGCCGCAGGTTCAGCTTTACCGCTCTGGTCGTGGTCGGTGACGGCAACGGCATGGTCGGCGTCGGCTACGGCAAGGCCAAGGAGGTACCCGCCGCAATCGCCAAGGGCGTGGAAGCAGCGAAGAAGTCGTTCTTCCGGGTGCCGAGGATCGGCGGCACGATCCCGCACACCGTGACCGGCGAGGACACCGCCGGCGTCGTGCTGCTCAAGCCTGCCAGCCCCGGAACCGGCGTCATCGCTGGCGGCCCGGTGCGCGCCGTGCTCGAATGCGCCGGCGTGCATGACGTGCTGTCGCGCTCGCTCGGGTCCTCCAACCCCATCAACGTGGTGCACGCGACAGTCGCCGCGCTCAAGGGCTTGTCGCGGCCTGAGGAGATCGCCGCCCGGCGCGGCCTGCCGATCGAGCACGTGGCCCCGGCCGCCATGCTCAGGGCGCGGGCCGCCGCGGCCACTGCAGCGGAGCCGGGCAGCTGAGCGGCCGCACGGCGGCTCGTCCGACGGGCGCGCTCCGGGAAACACTGAGCGGCCGCACGGCGGCTCGCCCGACGGGCGCGCTCCGGGAGACACTGAGCGGGAGCATGAGATGGCAGAGCTGAAGGTAACCCAGACCAAGTCGAAGATCGGCGGCACGAGGGCGCAGCGTGACTCGCTGCGTTCGCTCGGGCTGCACAGGATCGGCGACAGCGTCGTCAAGGCCGACCGGCCAGAGATCCGCGGCATGATCCAGGTGGTGCGCCACCTCGTGGTCGTGGAGGAGGTGCAGTAGACATGGCGAAGACCGAATCGGGCAGCGCCAGGGACACGCAGGCGGCCCAGGGCGGTCGCGCGGGGCTGCGGGTTCATCACCTGCGACCAGCACCAGGCGCCCGCACCCCCAAGACGCGGGTGGGCCGGGGAGAGGGGTCCAAGGGCAAGACCGCGGGACGCGGCACCAAGGGCAGCAAGGCGAGGACCAGCATCTCGCCGGCGTTCGAAGGCGGCCAGATGCCGCTGCACCGCAGGCTGCCCAAGCTGAAGGGCTTCTCGAACGCGCGGTTCAAGACCACTTACCAGGTGGTGAACCTAGACCGCCTCGCCACCCTGTACCCGAAGGGGGGCGACGTCACGCCGGACGACCTCGCGGCACGCGGCGCGGTGCGCCGCGGCGAGCTGGTGAAGGTGCTCGGATCAGGCGAGGCGGTGCGCGGGCTGCGGGTCAGCGCGCACGCCTTCTCTGCCTCGGCAGTCGAGAAGATCTCAGCGGCCGGGGGCACCACCACCCAGCTCTGACCTCGCCGCTCCGGCTAGGCTGTACGGCGCCTCTGAGCCGCATAGGATGCCGTAGTCCGATGAGCACGTTAGACTTCGGCGTGCGTGTCGCACTTGGCTAAGCGGCGCCGGGCTCACTGGCCAGTCTCACTGGCGAGAACGCCAGCGACCGAGGAGCGGCAGATGACGTTGACCCTTCGACATCAGGACGGCGCATGCTGACCGCGTTCTACCAGGCCTTCCGGACGCCGGACCTGCGTAAGAAACTGCTCTTCACGCTCTTCATCATTGTGATCTTCCGGCTCGGCGCGTCGCTGCCTACGCCAGGCGTCTCCGAGACAGCGGTTCACACCTGCGTCAGCAACGTGACGAAGACAGGCATCCTCGGCCTAGTCAACCTGCTCAGTGGCGGCGCGCTGCTGCATCTTACGGTCTTCGCTCTCGGCATCATGCCGTACATCACGGCTAGCATCATCCTGCAATTGCTCGCCGTGGTCATACCCCGGCTGGAGACGCTGCGCAAAGAGGGCGCGTCGGGCACAGCGAAGATTACGCAGTACACCAGGTACCTGACCATCGGCCTGGCGATACTCCAGTCGACGGCGATCATCGCCCTCGCCCAGAGCGGCAACCTGTTCCCCGGCTGCAGGGCAACACTGATCCCGAACACTTCCGTGTTCACGATCGGCACGATGGTGATCTGCATGACCGCGGGCACCGCAGTGAT
This sequence comes from Streptosporangiaceae bacterium, assembly GCA_036393895.1. GTDB lineage: Bacteria > Actinomycetota > Actinomycetes > Streptosporangiales > Streptosporangiaceae > Chersky-822. The sequence goes on from DASWGE010000136.1 coordinate 11,111, forward strand.
CATGTGGCTGGGCGAGCTGATCACCGACCGTGGCGTTGGCAACGGTATGTCCCTGATGATCTTCACCCAGGTCGTCGCCGTGATCCCTGGCCAGCTCTACCAGATCTTCGCGACCGAGGGGACGTTCATCTTCCTGCTCGTGCTGGCGGTCGGGGTGCTGATCGTGGCCGCTGTGGCCTTCATGGAGCAGGCGCAGCGCCGGATCCCTGTGCAGTATGCCAAGCGCATGGTCGGCAGGAAGATGTACGGCGGCACGTCCACCTACATACCGCTTAAGGTGAACCAGGCCGGAGTCATCCCGGTGATCTTCGCGTCGTCCCTGCTCTACATCCCGGCGCTCGCGGCCAACCTGTTCGGCAACAAGACTGCGACGTCGGGCTGGGCGAACTGGGTGCAGAGCCACCTGGTCAGGGGGGATGACGCGTACTACATGATCGGCTTCTTCGTGCTGATCATTCTGTTTACTTACTTCTATGTATCAATCACGTTTAATCCGGACGAAGTTGCTGAGAACATGAGGAAGGCTGGCGGGTTCATCCCCGGCATCAGGCCTGGCGGCCCCACGGCGGGATACCTCCGCTTCGTCCTGAACCGGCTGACCGCGCCTGGCTCGCTCTACCTGGGCATCGTGGCGCTCATCCCGATGCTGGCCATAGCGCTCGTCCACGCGGGGAACCAGTTCCCGCTCGGCGGCACGAGCATCATGATCGCGGTTGGAGTCGGGCTCGATACCGTCAAGCAGATCGAGAGCCAATTGCAGCAGCGTAACTACGAGGGCTTCCTCAGGTAGTGCGAGTCGTCCTGGTAGGGCCACCCGGTGCGGGCAAGGGTACCCAGGCCCAGTTCATAGCCTCGCACCTGGCGATACCGAAGGTATCGACAGGTGACATCTTCCGCTACAACGTAAGCGCGGGAACAGGCCTCGGCCGTCAGGCCAAGGCGTTCATGGACCGCGGTGACCTCGTCCCTGACGAGGTCACTGTCGCGATGGTGGCCAGCAGGCTGCAGGAGGACGACTCCCTGTCCGGCTTCCTGCTCGACGGCTTCCCCAGGAACCTGCCGCAGGCCGAGACGCTGAAGAAGATGCTGGCGGACTGGGGGATCCGCCTGGATCTCGTGCTCGAACTGGTGGTCGACCATGATGAGGTGATCAGGCGGCTGTCGGGTCGGCGTACCTGCCGGAAGTGCGGCCGGGTCTGGCATGTCGCGTTCGATCCGCCCTCGGTGACCGGCAAGTGCGACGAGTGCGGTGGCGAGCTCTTCCAGCGTGATGATGACCGCGAGGAGACGATCAGGCACCGGCTCGAGGTCTATGAGCAGCAGACGCAGCCGCTGATCTCGTACTACGCGGACGAGGGCATACTGCTCGGCATCGACGCCACCGGACCGGTGGAAGACGTCACAGAGCGGGCCCTGGTGGCGCTCCGCCGGTTCATCCGCTGACGTCCGGCCGCCCGGTTCCGTTCGTGACCGTGCTGGCCGCTAGCTGGTGCCCATGTCTGCGGGTACGGTGTTACAGGGAGGCAGTGGGGCAATGCGGCTCAGCCGGATACCGTCGATCGAGATCAAGACGCCGGGCCAGCTCGCGCTGATGCGCGAGGCCGGCCTGGTAGTCGCTCGTATGCTCAGGGCCACCGCGGCTGCGGCCGAGCCAGGGATCAGCACGGCGGAACTTGATGCGATCGCCGAGCGCGAGATGAAAATGGCAGGGGCCCGGTCGTCGTTCAAGGGCTATCACGGCTTCCCGGCCACCATCTGCACCTCGGTCAACGATGAGATCGTGCACGGGATCCCTAGCGAGCGGGTCAGGCTGGCCGCTGGGGACGTGCTGTCAATCGACGCCGGCGCCATCGTCGGCGGCTGGCACGGCGACGCCGCGATCACCGTCCCGGTCGGCGCGGTTCCCGCGCAGGTGACAGCCTTGCTGCGCGCCTGTGAGCTTGCCACGTGGCACGGTCTGGCGGCCGCTGTGGCTGGACGGCGCCTCACCGACATCTCGCACGCGATCCAGTCGAGCGCGCTGGCCGGCGGTGGGTACGGCGTCGTGCGGGAGTACACCGGGCACTTCATCGGCTCGGCGATGCACATGGATCCCGCGGTGCCGAATTACGGTAGGCCAGGGCGCGGCCCGGTCCTGGCCGACGGGATGGCACTGGCCATTGAGCCGATGCTGGTGCTCGGCGACCCGCACACCCGGCTGCTGGAGGACGACTGGACGGTAGTGACGGCCGACGGCAGCCCGGCGGCGCACTTCGAGCACACGGTCGCGATCACGGCGGACGGACCCTGGGTCCTGACAGCCGAGGACGGCGGGGCGAGCGGATTTGCCATCATCGCCGCGGACGCTGTCGCTGACCAGCGCGGTGGGCAGCATCCGGTCGGCGCGAGGGAGGCATGATGGCCGCCGATCCGAACCTGATCCGCGCCTCTGACCAGGACAGGGACCGTACCGCGAACGTGCTGCGCGAGCATCACGCGGTCGGCAGGCTCGACGCCGAGGAGTTCAACGAGCGGCTGGACCAGGCCTTCTCGGCCAAGACCATGGGCGAGCTCGAAGCGCTGACCGCTGACCTGCCCGCCGTCGACCCCTATCCGCTGCCCACCTCCTCGCTGCCGCGCCAGTACGCGGCCGATGGCGGCGGATTGCCCGCCTCTTCGGTGATCGGGGCGATGGCCCGCGGTCATGGCCGTTTCTCGCCGGCCTGGCAGGCGGCCTGGGGGTCATGGCTCGGAACCTCGCTGCTGCTCATCGTTATCTGGCTGATGACCGGGGCCGGGTACCCGTGGCCACTGTGGGTGATCGGGCCGTGGGGCGCGGTCATGGCGGGCCGGTGGATCGTGGGCTCGCATCCTGAGGGCCATGGCCGGCGCCGGGAGCTTGGCGGCGGGAGCAGCCAGCCAGATCAGGGGCAGCTTGACCGGGGGAAGCCCGGACGCGGCAAAGACGAGTCGGCGGGACCGCGAGGTAGCGGCTGAGCTAGGATTCGGCGCCCCGGTTCGCATTGCGGGCCTGGGTCAAGTAAACTCTGCTCCGGCCCTTAAGGCTGTCATCTGACCTGGTTGCGAGCCGGGTGCGGGGATCAGCGTCAAGCGGGCCGCCATCTCCGGTGCACGTGCGCGAGCATGGTCCGGAATGGGAAGCCACCCGTGACTGTTGTACAAGTGCTGTGGTGCGATCGGCGACGAGAGCGGCAGCGGAGCCAGCGAACACGCGGTGGCCCGTAGGCCAGCACAGCTAAGCAGCAGGAGCAGCCGGCACCAGCCAGCAGACAACTACAACCCAACAGTGAAGCGCGGAGGATATGCCCAAAAAAGACGGCGCCATCGAGATTGAGGGCACGGTAGTCGAATCACTGCCCAATGCCTTCTTCCGGGTGGAGCTCGACAACGGGCACAAGGTACTTGCTCACATCAGCGGCAAGATGCGGATGCACTACATCCGGATCCTGCCCGACGACCGGGTGGTCGTCGAGCTGAGCCCGTACGACCTGAGTCGCGGCCGGATCGTCTACCGATACAAGTAGGCGGGCCCGCCGGATAGCGCTGATTTGAGTACCAAGGAGAATACGTCGTGAAGGTCAAGCCGAGTGTGAAGAAGATCTGTAGTAAGTGCCGGATCATCCGCCGGCATGGCCGCGTCATGGTCATCTGCTCTGACCCGCGGCACAAGCAGCGGCAGGGCTAGGCAGCAACGAGCTGGCGAGTAAGCACGTACCGCAATCCTGGCCGCCGAGCAGGCGGCCAGGAGCACCTCCGGGCGGAGGCCGGGGCCACGTCGACGGGCATAGACGCGGAGCGGTGCGCAGGACCTCCGGATGAGAAGGAGAGTTGCCCACGATGGCACGTCTAGTAGGTGTCGACCTACCGCGGGACAAGCGGCTTGAGGTGGCCCTGACATACGTCTACGGCATTGGCAGGACCCGTGCCGCCGAAACGCTGAACGGCACAGGCATCAGCGGCGACCGGCGCGTCCACCAGATGACCGACGAAGAAGTCGTGCAGTTGAGGGACTGGATCGAGGCGAACTACAAGGTCGAGGGTGACCTGCGCCGCGAGGTCCAGGCCGACATCAGGCGCAAGGTCGAGATCGGTTCGTACCAGGGCCTGCGGCACCGCCGCGGGCTGCCGGTGCACGGCCAGCGCACTCAGACCAACGCCCGCACTCGCAAGGGCAAGAAGAAGACAGTGGCCGGCAAGAAGAAGGTCGGCAAGAAGTAGTCCGTCCGCGGACCGATCACCTCCGGAGTTGACGAGCAGGATGCCTCCAAAGAGCCGAACCGGCGTCAAGAAAGTACGCCGCAAGGAACGAAAGAACATTGCCCACGGGCACGCCCACATCAAGAGCACGTTCAACAACACCATCGTGTCCATCACCGATCCGGCGGGCAGCGTGATCTCCTGGGCCTCTTCCGGCCAGGTCGGGTTCAAGGGCTCGAGGAAGTCGACGCCGTTCGCCGCGCAGATGGCCGCTGAGGCGGCCGCCAGGCGCGCTATGGAGCATGGCATGCGCAAGGTCGACGTGTTCGTCAAGGGTCCTGGCTCAGGCCGGGAGACAGCGATCAGGTCGCTCCAGGCAACTGGCCTGGAGGTCGGCTCGATTCAAGACGTCACCCCGGTTCCGCACAATGGCTGCCGGCCGCCGAAGCGGCGCCGGGTCTGAGCCGGAAACGACAGGAGTAAACAAGACTCATGGCGCGATACACCGGTCCGGACTGCAAGCTTTGCCGGCGGGAGAAGACCAAGCTTTACCTGAAGGGCGCCAAGTGCGACTCGCCGAAGTGCCCGATCGAGATCAGGCCCTACCCGCCTGGCGAGCATGGCAGGAACCGCCCGAAGGAGAGCGAGTACCTGCTGCAGGTCAGGGAGAAGCAGAAGGCCCGCCGGATTTACGGCGTGCTCGAGAAGCAGTTTGGCAATTACTACACCGAGGCCACCAAGACCAGGGGCAAGACCGGCGAGGCTCTGCTCCAGATCCTGGAGAGCCGCCTGGACAACGTCATCTACCGGGCTGGCTTCGCCAAGAGCCGCGACATGGCCCGCCAGGCCGTCAGGCACGGGCACGTCCTAGTGAACGGCCGGAAGGTCGACATCCCCTCGTACCGGGTCAGCGAGAACGACATCGTCGAGATCGCGCCCAAGTTCCACGAGCTCACGCCGTTCATCGTGGCGAGGGCGGAGGCCGGAGAGCGGTCAACGCCCGCATGGCTCGAGGTAATCCCCGACAAGATGCGGATCCTGGTCCACACGCTGCCGTCGCGTACCCAGATCGACACGCTGGTCCAGGAGCAGCTGATCGTCGAGTATTACTCGAAGTAGACAGTTTTGGCTGACTGGCCACAGGGGCCCGCCAGCCACTGGCGGCGCTGGCCGCCAGCCCTAGTCGCCGGTCAAATAGCGGGCCGGCGGAAAGGAATCCCAGATGCTCATCGCACAACGTCCCACCCTCACCGAGGAGCAGGTCGGAGAGTGCCGCTCGCGGTTCACCATCGAGCCCCTCGAGCCCGGGTTCGGGTACACGATCGGCAACTCGGTCCGACGCACGCTGCTGTCCTCGATCCCTGGTGCTGCCGTCACCAGCATCAGGATCGAGGGGGTCCTGCACGAGTTCTCCACCGTGCCCGGCGTGTCAGAAGACGTCACCGACATCATCTTGAACCTCAAGGAGCTAGTCGTCTCCTCCGAGCACGACGAGCCCGTGCACATGTACTTGCGCAAGCAGGGCCCGGGCGTGGTCACCGCCGCCGACATCGCGCCACCGGCCGGCATGGAAGTGCACAACCCTGATCTGCACATCGCGACCCTGAACGGCAAGGGCAAGCTGGAGATGGAGCTGACCGTCGAGCGCGGCCGCGGCTACATCTCCGCGTCGCAGAACAAGCAGCCTGGCCAGGAGATCGGCAGAATCCCGATCGACTCGATCTACTCGCCCGTGCTGCGCGTCACCTACAAGGTCGAGGCCACGCGCGTCGAGCAGCGCACCGACTTCGACCGGCTCATCCTGGACGTGGAGACCAAGCCCTCCATGCGGCCGAGGGACGCCGTGGCCAGCGCGGGCATGACGCTGGTCGAGCTCTTCGGTCTGGCCAGGGAGCTGAACCTGGAGGCCGAGGGCATCGACATCGGCCCGTCGCCGACGGACGCCGCGCTCGCGGCTGACCTAGCGCTGCCGATCGAGGAGCTGAACCTCACGGTGCGCTCCTACAACTGCCTCAAGCGCGAGGGCATCCACACGGTCGGCGAGCTAGTCGCCCGCAGCGAGCAGGATCTGCTCGACATCCGCAACTTCGGCGCAAAGTCGATCGAGGAAGTCAAGCAGAAGCTCATCGACATGGGCCTAGCGCTCAAGGACTCCCCGCCAGGATTCGACCCGGGGAGTGCCGCCGATAGTTACGGGGCGGACGAGGACGACAGCTATGTCGAGACTGAGGAGTACTGACCGGCCCGATCAGTGGCTCGTCAGGCTGGCGGCGCGCGGCGGTTTATCCGACGCGCGCGCTCCGGATAACAGAGCACGAACCGAGGAGAGTCTTTCGATGCCCACGCCCACCAAGGGTCGCCGACTGGGCGGCAGCGCAGCGCACCAGCAGCACATGCTGGCGAACCTTGCCACAGCGCTGTTCGAGCATGGCAAGATCACCACGACCGAGGCGCGGGCCCGCCGCCTGCGCCCGGTTGCGGAACGGCTGATCACCTTCGCCAAGCGCGGCGACCTGCACGCCAGGCGTCACGTGCTGACGATGGTCACCGACAAGACCGTGGTCAAAACCCTCTTCGATGAGATCGGGCCCAGCTATGCGAGCCGTCAGGGCGGCTACACCAGGATCACGAAGATCGGCCCGCGCAAGGGTGACAACGCGGCCATGGCCGTGATCGAGCTTGTGACTGAGACCGTCGAGGCGAGGCCGCAGCGCCGCCGTGCCAGGCGGGACCGCGCGGCCCAGCCGGCCGGCGCTGGCCGCCAGGGCAGGGCAGCCACGCAGGCGACGCCGGCCGAGAAGGCCGAGCCCGTCGAGACAGCGGGCGCCGAGACAGCGGACCCGGAGACAGCGGACGCGGAGACCACGGACGAAGCCGCTTCCCCTGCTGAGACCGAAGCCGCAGCCGAGACGCTGACAGCCAGCGAGGCAGAGGCTCCGGGCGACAGTCAGTCCGAGGCGGGCGCCGAGCAAGACGACGAGCACTAACTCGTCGGTCGGCCTGGTCAGGTTGCGGCTCGACCTGGCCTACGACGGCTCCCAGTTCCATGGCTGGGCTGGCCAGGCGGGCATCCGTACCGTGCAGGGCGTGCTTGAAGACGCACTGGCCGGGATGCTGCGGCTGGCCGAGCCGCCGGCGCTGACCGTGGCCGGCCGGACCGACGCCGGCGTCCATGCGCGGGGCCAGGTGGCTCATCTGGATGTGGCGGAGCTGTCCTGGATGGCGGCCGCTCCGGCCGCCCTTGGCCGGCTGAACAGGGCGCTCCCTGCCGATGTGCGGGTGCACGCGATCGGCGTCGCTCCCGGGGGGTTCGACGCCAGGTTCTCGGCGCTCTGGCGCCGGTATTCCTACCGGGTCTGCGACACTGAGGTGAACGCGGATCCCGTGCGCAGGCACGACACGCTCTGGCATCGCCGGCCGCTGGACACCGGCCTCATGAACGAGGCGGCTTTGGCCTGCCTCGGCGAGCACGACTTCGCTGCGTTCTGCCGGCGCCGGCCTGGCGCGACCACGGTCAGGGACCTGCGGAGGCTCGACTGGCTGCGCGACGAGACCGGCGTGATCGCGGGGACAGTCGTCGCCGACGCGTTCTGCCACAACATGGTCAGGGCGCTCGTCGGCGCGCTGCTGGCTGCCGGAGATGGCAGGAGGCCGCCGCGCTGGGTAGCGGAGGTCCTGGCCGCCAGGGTCAGGCATCAGGCCGTCGTAGTGGCCCCGCCGCACCCGCTCTGCCTCGAGCAGGTCGGCTACCCTCCCGACGCCGGCCTGTCCGCCCGCGCCACGTTCACCAGGCAGGTCAGGAGCGCGGGCTGACGGTCAGGAGCGCGCCTCAAGGTCAGGAGCGCTGGACAGGCTTGCCGTCTACCATCCGGTTGCTCAGGCTGACGTTCACAGTCTGATTGATCAGCAGGTGCATGAAAGCGGTAAGGCGCGCCCGGCCTGCCTTACCCTTGGGCGGGTTCAAGTTCGTGTCCTCGGCCCAGACCAGTACGAGGTAGTGGCCCTTGACAAGGGCCTCCTCGATGCCCGTGCCCTGGCCGATGGCCTTGGCCGGGCCCGCCTTCGCGGCCAGCTGGGCTACGAACTCCGAGTGACCCGCCTTTGACGCCGCGCTGTTCGCGGCTGCGTAGTTCTTCAGGTTGAAGACGCCGATGGTCCCCATCACCTTGGCCGACTTTGAGAGGTAGGTCGCCCGGAGAGTCTGCGCGCAGTGACCGTGCCGGACAGCGGCCTGCAGGGCCCCGCCGATCAGCGCGGCCCGGCAGTTTGTGCTCTTGGTTTGCTTAACCCTCGTGTACACGGTTCCCGCGTTCGAGATCGTGCCTGGATAGAGCTCTGCCATGGTGAGCGGCACCGCGTCGGTCTTCCTGCTAGCGATGTAACCCCACGGTCCTGGGGGTGGCGTCGGCGACGTTCTGGCCGATGCCGGGGTATTGGTCGGCTTCGGCCGGGCGGCCGGCCCACCGCCGCTGCCCAGGGAGGTCAGCACTAGGACAGCGGCAACGGCCGCCACAATCACGCCTGCTGTTCCGATTGCAAGCCAGACGGGCTGGCGCTTCTTGCGGGTCCCCCCCGACGGACCGCTCTTCGCCCGCGTCCTGCCGCCTCCGGGCGCGGCCGGAACCTGCTCGCGCTTGACAACCTCGCGCTGCGGCTGACCGTGCCTGGCCCGGCCGCCAGGCGTGCTGACCGAGCGCTGATCCCGGTCGGCTGCGGCGCGCCCGGCTGCGGCGCGGCCGGGCCGCCCGGGAATCGGATCCTTGATCGCCGGGAGCGAGTAGTCCGTGTCAAACTCGTCCGGTGTGATCGTCGCGATTGCGAGCTGGGACGTGTCCGCGTGTCCGCTGGCGCGGCTCCCTGTCGCCTGACCGTCCCGGCCGCGCTGGCGATCTGGCTGGCCGCGGTTCCAGGCGGCGAACGGGCCGGGCGGATAGACCGGCAGCGGGTCGCCAGGCGCAGGAGGAAAGCCGCGCACGGCATTGCTGAGGACATTAGGCGCCATTGTCCCGCGACCGGGCATGCTCTGGTCAGGCCAGGGGGAGTCTTCGTCGTCGGTCGCCCAGCTGTATGCGGATCGCAGATCATCGTCCGGCCAGACGGGGCCCTCTGCGCCCCCAGGACCCCGTGGGCCAGCGGAGCCTGACGCATAGGCTGCTTGGTCATAGCCTGCTGCCGACTGGCCAGAATCGGACCACGAGTGTCCAGAGCCTGGCAGGTCAGAGGGGGAACGGCCAAAGCCGGTACCGGCGGACCCGGCGTCCCCCGCGCCTCGGGCAGGCGAGCCGGCCGTGTGCCCGCCCTCGGTGTTGCTTCCCGTCGCGGGCTGGCTCACCCGATAGGCCGGCGTGAACAGCGAGGCACCGCCGCCCGGCGGTGGCGGCTCGGCATCGGCGGCGCGCTGCCGTCGGCTCGATGATCCGCCAGGCACTCTGTCACCTGCATTCCGCATGCCGTGAGCGTACCGTTATGGTGCCGGTCAGCGAGTCAGGTAGCGCTCATTGCGGGCCAGCGAGACCAGCCAGCCTGCGGCAGTGGCTGGCGCGGTTGCGTACGGCACCGTGCTTTTGACCGCCGATCAGAACGCCGGTATCCTTACTGGGCGTCCATCTGCGCCGGCAGTACCGCGCGCCCGCTCAGGGCAGGTTAAGCTGCCGCCGGTGCTGCGGATATCCCACGCCGGGCCAGCAGGCCGGGCGGGAATCAACCATCAGGACTCACACGCGAAGGCTCATGACTGTGCGCACATTCAGCCCGAAGGCCGCCGATATCGAGCAACAGTGGCATGTCATCGATGCGTCGGAGATCGTTCTCGGCCGGCTGGCGAGCCAGACAGCGATACTGTTGCGCGGCAAGCACAAGCCGATCTTCGCGCCGCATGTGGACACGGGCGACTTCGTGATCATCGTGAACGCCGCAAAGGTCGCGCTGACCGGCAACAAGCTTGCCGACAAGCGGGCCTACCGGCACTCGGGTTACCCTGGCGGCCTGCGCGCCGTCGCCTACAGTGACCTGATGGCATCGAACCCGGAGCGTGCCGTTACGAAGGCGGTCAAGGGCATGCTGCCCAAGAACTCGCTCGGCAGGAAGATGCTGAGCAAGCTCAAGGTCTACGCGGGCCCTGAACATCCGCATCAGGCGCAGCAGCCGGTACCGTTCGAGATCGCGCAGGTCTCGCAGCAGGCAGGCTCCGGGGCCGCCGGGCGGGCTGGCAAGTAGCCGGCCAGGACGGCACGAGGACAGTACGAGCCGATCAGGAAGTACGAGGAAGAAACCGTGGCTGAGCCCACTGTCGCGCCGCAGACCGGCGCTGGCGACGAGGTCGAGCAGACCGCCGAGTACCTATCGCAGTACACCACCGAGACCGGTGAGGCGGCGAGCACCTCAGCCAAGCCCGCGGCGCGCAAGCCGGTGGTGACCGGTCACGCACTCGGCACCGGCCGCCGCAAGGAGGCCATTGCCCGGGTGCGGGTAATGCCGGGCACGGGGCAGTTCCTGATCAATGGCCGCACCCTGGACGTCTACTTCCCGAACAAGGTGCATCAGCAGCTCATCAGCGAGCCCTTCGTGACTCTGGGGGCAGACGGTCAGTTCGACGTCGTGGCGAGGATCACCGGCGGCGGTGTAACCGGCCAGGCGGGAGCCCTGAGGCTAGGGATCACCAGGGCACTCATACTCGTCGACCCGGCAAGCCGTCCGGCACTGAAGCGCCTGGGCTTCCTCACGAGGGACGCCAGGATCAAGGAACGCAAGAAGGCAGGCCTGAAGAAGGCACGTAAGGCGCCGCAGTACTCCAAGCGCTAGCCAGCGCTGCCTTCTGGGGTGCTGCCTTTCATGGGGCTATTCGGTACTGACGGAGTACGCGGTGTCGCCGGGCGCGATCTCGATGCCCGGCTCGCGATGAGCCTGGCCGCTGCGGCCGCCTATGTTCTTGGCGGCAGGCCCGCTGCAGGCCTCGCAGGCGCGGGCAGGCCTGTTGCCGTCGTCGGCCGCGACCCGCGTGCCTCCGGCGAGTTCCTCGAGGCGGCGGTGGTGGCCGGGCTCGCGGAGAGCGGCATCGACGTGCTCCGGCTCGGCGTGATTCCAACGCCCGCCGTGGCCTATCTCACCGACGTTCTCGGCGCGGATTTCGGCGTCATGCTGTCGGCGAGCCACAATCCGGCTCCCGACAACGGGATCAAGTTCTTCGCCAGGGGCGGCCTGAAGCTGCCGGACGAGGTCGAGGGCGAGATCGAGGCCAGGATTGCCGCGCGGGCCCATGCATCCGGCGGTCCCGGCGTTCCCGCGGCTGGTTTCGGCCGGGTCCGTGATGCCACCGCCGATGCAGACCAGTACCTGACGCATTTGCTCGCCACCGTCGGCGGTCCGGCGAAGCCGCTGGCCGGCTGGCGGGTCGTTGTTGACTGCGCGCACGGGGCCGCCTACGCGCTGGCACCCCGCCTGCTCGCTGATGCCGGGGCTGAGGTCATCGCGATCGGGGTCGAGCCCGACGGCGTCAACATCAATGCGGGCTGCGGCTCGACCAGCCTCGGCGCGCTCCAGGCAGCCGTCACCGAGCAAGGCGCCGACGCGGGTATCGCTTACGACGGGGACGCCGACCGCTGCCTTGCGGTCGACGCGGCCGGCCAGGTAATCGACGGGGACCAGATCCTGGCGATACTCGCGCTGGCGCTGCACCGGTCGGGCCGGCTGGCCGGCGGCACCGTCGTCGCCACGGTCATGGCCAACCTAGGATTCCGGCTGGCGATGAGCGAGGCGGGCATCGACGTCGTCGAGACCCCGGTCGGCGACAGGTACCTGATCGCAGCCATGCTGGACGGCAAGTTCGTCCTCGGCGGTGAGCAGTCAGGCCACGTCATCATGCTCGACCACGCCAGCACCGGCGACGGGATGCTGACCAGTCTGCAGCTGCTGGCGACCGCCGCCGTGAGCGGGCAGTCCCTGGCCGAGCTCGGGGCGGTCATGACGAGGTTCCCGCAAGTGCTCGTCAACGTGCGCGACGTCAGCAAGGTCAGGGTCGCTGACTCGGCCGAGCTGGCGGCCGCGGTGGCGGACGCCGCCGCGGAGCTCGGCGAGTCAGGCCGGGTCCTCGTCCGGCCGAGTGGCACCGAGCCGGCCGTCAGGGTCATGGTCGAGGCGGTGGACTCAGCGCAGGCGCACAAGATTGCCGACCGGCTGGCGGACGTCGTCCGCGGCGTCGGCTGAGCTGGCGTCACCGACCGCTGGACCCACGCCGAGGTGTTGCGGCATGCGTCGGGGCGGCCGTTCCTCACCGTGCGCGGCACCGTGGCCGCGGCCGCGCGAGCACAGGGCGTCGGAGCGTGGCATCTGTCGCTGAGCCATGATGGTGACCTGCGCGTGGCGATGGTCATCGGCGATTGCAGCGCCAGGGCACGACGAGCGACGTGAGCGAGGCCGAGCATGAGAAACGCCTATGCGGTCAGCGATGTCAGGGCGGCTGAGCGCGCGCTGATGGCGCGGGTGCCGGATGGCGCGCTCATGCAGCGCGCTGCGGCGGGGCTGGCCTCCGTCTGCGCCAGGCTGCTCAGCCAGGTCTACGGCTCGCAGGTCGTCGTCCTAGCCGGAACTGGGGACAACGGCGGCGACGCGCTCTTCGCCGGCGCACGGCTGGCCAGACGCGGCGCCATAGTCACCGCCGTGCCGGCCAGCACGGGCCGCTTGCATGAGGCCGGCGCGGCCGCGCTGCGCGGCTCAGGCGGCAGGCTGGCCGATGTCACCGGACGGGCGGCTGGCGAAGCGATCGCCGCTGCCGACCTGATCATCGATGGCATCCTCGGCATTGGCGGCCGGGGCGGGCTGCGCGAGCCCGCGGCCACCCTCGCCGCGCTGACGGCCAGTGCTGCCGGAGAAGGGGCCCTTGTCGTCGCGACCGACCTGCCGAGCGGGGTAGATGCCGACACCGGGGTCGTCGCCGGAGCCGCAATCAGGGCAGACGTGACCGTCACATTTGGCGCGGTCAAGCCCGGGCTGCTCGTCGACCCAGGCGCGAGTTACGCGGGAACGGTCGAGCTCGTCGACATCGGTCTCGGGCCATACCTGACCGCCCCGCCCGTGGCGGCTGCGCTCCAGGCAGCCGACGTTGCCGCGTTG
>DASWGE010000137.1:0-2056 GCA_036393895.1 Streptosporangiaceae bacterium
CCGGCTCGACGCGACCAGCCGGTCCCTGATCGCGCTGATCGAACCCGGCAGCTGCTTCGCCGGCACCCTGCTCGAGCTGGCGCTTGCCGCCGACCGCCAGTACATGCTGGACGGCGTGTTTACCAGCGATCCCGATGAGCGCCAGCCAGCCGTGCTGGTCGTCGGGGCGACGAACGCGGGGCCGCTGTCCGCGGCCAGCGGCCAGACCAGGCTGGCGGTCCGGTTCGGCCACGGCCCAAGGCTAGAGGCCGCGCTCGCGGCCAGCGGCAAGGAGCTCACCGCGGTACACGCCGCCGAGCTTGGCCTCGTCACGGCCACGCCAGACGACCTGGACTGGGACGACGAAATCCGCCTCGTTGTCTCAGAACGGGCCGGGTTCTCCCCCGACGCGCTGTCCGGGTTGGAGGCCAGCCTGCGGTTCGCCGGGCCCGAGTCCACGGCGACCAAGATCTTCGGCCGGCTCTCGGCCTGGCAGAACTGGATCTTCCTGCGGCCAAACGCGTCGGGCCCGCAGGGAGCGCTGCGCAGGTACGGGACGGGACAGCGGGCCGACTTTGACCGGAAGCGAGTCTGACCATGACCGAGAGCGACTTCGTTGGCGCAGCACCGCAGCCAGACGGGCCGGTGAGCGTGATCGACTACTCCGAGCGGATCCCGAACAACGTCGACCTCGCGACCGATCGCAAGCTGCAGCGCGCGCTCGAATCCTGGCAACCGAGATTCCTCGACTGGTGGGCCGCGCTCGGGCCCTCGCTGCCGACGAGAGATGTCTACCTGCGCACGGCGGTCGCGATCGGCCGGGATGGCTGGGCCAGCTGGGCGCGGGTGCCGATGGAGCAGTACAGGTGGGGCATTTTTCTGTCCGAGCGCGGCGGCGAACCGCGGCAGATCGGATTCGGCCAGCACAAGGGCGAGCCCGCCTGGCAGCAGGTTCCTGGCCAGTACCGCAGCGAGCTGCGGCGGCTGATCGTCGTCCAGGGCGACACCGAGCCCGCCTCGGTGGAGCAGCAGCGACACCTCGGCGCGACGGCGCCCAGTCTGTATGACCTGCGGAACCTGTTCCAAGTCAACGTCGAGGAGGGCAGGCATTTGTGGGCGATGGTGTACCTGCTGCACGCCTACTTCGGCCGGGACGGGCGCGAGGAGGCCGAGCAGCTGCTCAGGCGGCACTCCGGGCACCCGGACAGCCCCCGGATCCTCGGCGCGTTCAACGAGGAGACCACCGACTGGCTGTCGTTCTTCATGTTCACCTACTTCACCGACCGGGACGGCAAGTACCAGCTCGGCACGCTGAAGGAGTCAGGCTTCGACCCGCTGTCGCGCACTTGCGAGTTCATGCTCCGCGAGGAGGCGCATCACATGTTCGTAGGCACCACGGGCGTCCAGCGCGTCGTGCAGCGGACGGCGGCGGTGATGGCCGAGCATGACGGCGACGATGACGTCTGGGCCTGCGGCGCGGTCCCGTTGTCGGTAATCCAGAAATACCTCAACCTGCAGTACTCGCTCTCTCTCGACCTGTTCGGCTCGGAGACGTCCTCGAACGCCGCGGCGTACTTCACTGCCGGACTGAAGGGCCGGTGGATGGAGAGCAGGCGGCACGACGACCACGTACTGACCGATGCGACGGCGCAGATTCCGCTGATGTCAGAAGGTGCGGTCTCGTCTAGGACGGTGCCAGCGCTCACCGCGCTCAACCTGGACCTGCGCGACGAGTACGTGGCCGACTGCGAGCGCGGCCTGCGGAAATGGAACGCCGAGCTGGCCAAGGCCGACGTTGAGCAGCGGCTCGTGCTGCCGTACCCCGGGTTCAACCGCGCCGTGGGCGCGTTCGCCGGGTACTGGATCGCCCCGTCGGGTGAGGTGCTGACCGAAGCCGGCTGGCGGGCATCGGCGGACAGCTGGCTGCCGACCGCGGACGACCGCGCACGGGTAGCCGAGCTCATGGTGCCGCACTACGAGCCTGGCGACTTCGCCTCCTGGCTGGCGCCGCCGCCGGTCGGCATCAACGACCTGCCGGTCGAGTACGACTACGTACGGTTCTGAGCCTGGGTGCGTG
>DASWGE010000138.1:0-3942 GCA_036393895.1 Streptosporangiaceae bacterium
GAGCGTTACAGTCGGATTCCGTGACGCGCAGGCCGCTCGAGGAGATCATCGATCCTGGCTGGGCCAAGGCGCTCGCGCCGGTCGCCGACCGGATCGCCGCGGCAGGGGACTTCCTGCGGGCGGAGGTCGCGGCCGGCCGGACCTACCTGCCGGCCGGGGATCTGGTGCTGCGCGCGTTCAAGCAACCGTTTGAGGACGTCAGGGTGCTGATCGTGGGCCAGGACCCGTACCCGACGCCGGGACATCCCGTCGGGCTGAGCTTCTCTGTCGCTCCCGCGGTCAGGCCGCTGCCGCGCAGCCTGGTCAACATCTTCCGCGAATACACCGCCGATCTCGGCTATGCGCCGCCTGCCACCGGTGACCTGGGGCCCTGGACCGAGCGCGGGGTGCTGCTGCTGAACAGGGTGCTGACAGTGCAGCCTGGCAAGCCAGGTTCGCACCGCGGCAAGGGCTGGGAGGCGGTGACCGAGCAGGCGATCAGCGCGCTGGCGACGCGACAGGTTCCGATGGTGGCCATCTTGTGGGGGAGGGACGCGCGCAACCTTGCGCCGATGCTGGCCGGGATCCCGCTGGTCGAGTCCGCGCACCCGAGTCCGATGTCGGCGGACCAGGGCTTCTTCGGCTCGCGCCCGTTCAGCCGGGCGAGCGCGCTCCTCATGGAGCAGGGCGGCCAGGAGATCGACTGGAAGCTGCCGTAGCCTGGACCGGAGCCTGCGACCGATCGTTTTGCCTGGTCACTGTCAATTTCAGAGCACAATGTTAGGTATGACTGCGCTGCCTGACACCTCCGTGGCCACCGCGGCTGGCCCTGATGGGCTCATCCAGGCTGATGTACCCGCTGTCGTCAGAGTCTCTGACCTGACCGTCACCTTCGGGTCCGTTCGCGCGCTCGACGGCATCGACCTGGAGATCAGGCCCGGTGAGTGCGTGGCCCTGGCGGGGGAGAACGGGGCTGGCAAGACCACGCTGGTCCGCTGCCTGGCCGGAGATATCGCTCCGACCAGCGGGGAGATCCTGATGGACGGCCGGCCGCTGCCCGCCGATCCGCTGACGGTGGCCAGGCACGGAGTCGGCGTGGTCTGGCAGGAGCTGTCGCTCTGCGACAACCTGGACATCGCGTCGAACCTTCTGCTCGGCCGGGAGCGGCGCCGCCACCTGCTGTCGGACATCAAGATGCACGCAGATGCGTCGGCAGCGCTGGCCAGGCTCGGCATACCGCTGACCGACACGACGCGCAGCATCCTCTCGCTGTCGGGTGGCGAGCGGCAGTTGATCGCCATCGCCAGAGCGATGGCCGGCGAGCCGGAGCTGCTGCTGCTCGACGAGCCCACCTCATCGCTCAGCATCCGCTACGCGGCCCAGATCGAGGAGCTAATCGCGGCGCTGCGGAACAAGTCAACGACCATCGTGATCGCGTGTCATGACCTCGACCTGATGTTCCGCCTGGCCGACAGGATCGTGGTGCTGCGGCATGGCCGGATCACCGCCGACCTGGAGCCGGCCGCCGTCAGGCCTGACGACGTGGCCGCACTGCTGTCCGGTCAGGAGATCGACTCCTCAGCCAGGCGCCAGCTGACCAGGCTGCATGGCCTGACCGGTCGTCTGGTGGCCGCCGATCCGTCGTCCAGCCTGTCGCTGATCCTGTCCGCGCTCGGCGCGGCACTCGGGTCACAGCGGCTCTGCATCCATCTCGCGGCAGGGCCCGAACTGGCGTGCACCGCTTCGCTTGGCCTGCCTGACGCCCTGCTCAACCGGTGGTCCACGCTGCCGGTCGGCACCGGAGGCGGCCCGGCCGGCCAGTCGGCGGCGACGGGTAGGCCGGTCATCGTTCCTGACGCGAGGGTCGGCTGGGCGCCTTTCACGGGACTGGCCGCCGAGACCGGGGTCGCCAGCTCCTGGTCCGTGCCCGTGCTGGCCAGGGACGGCCTGACGGGCGTGATCACGGTCTTCCGTGACAGCCCGGGTGAGCCAGAGCGCGATCAGCTCGAACTTGTCACCGTCTACGCCGGGTACGCGGCGAGCGCGATCGAAAGGGACAGGCTCCTTGACGAGGTAACCGAGCGCAACCGCGTACTCGAGACCATCAGGGAAGTCCTCGAGGTGCTGGCCGGCCCGATCCCGGTCGGTGAGGGGCTCGGTACGGCGCTCCAGTCCCTGTGCCATGGGCTGCAGGCCGACGAGGTAACGCTGCTGACCGCAGCCGATGGGAGCGAGCCGCAGCTACGCGGCCGTGCATCGCGCGGCGGTCTTCAGCAAGCCAGCAGCCGCGCGCCCGGACAGGCCCCCGGACAGGCCGCCGCGGTCGCGGTCGCGATGCTCGCCGCCCACGGGCAGGGCGGGGCGGCGCGGCAACTGCTCGGCACTGACGGGCAGTGGCATCTCGCGGTAACTTTCTCGGCGCCTGGCGGGCCAAGCGTGCTGCTCGCCAGCTGGCGCGCTGGGCCCCCGTCGTCGGAGGCGACCGTCCTGGTCGAGGATGCCGCGCACTCGTTCCGGCTCGCGCTCGAACGGGAGCAGGCCGGAATTGCCCTGCAGGAGGCCACCGCGCTGCGCCGGTCGCAAGAGCTTCAGCGGGACTTCCTGTCCAGGCTCAGCCATGAGCTGCGAACCCCGCTGACTGCCATCCGCGGCTACGCCACCAGCCTGCTTCAGCCCGACGTGACCTGGGACGATGAGTCCCAGCACAGGTTCCTGACCAGGATCGCGGCCGAGTCGACCAGGCTCGGCAGGCTGGTCGATGACCTCCTGGACTTCTCGGTGATCGAGCTCGGCATCCTGCGGCTGCAGCCCGACTGGTGCGACATCAAGCTGGTCGTGCAGGCGGCTGCGGCGTGCCTGCCACCGGATGGCGCGCAGATGGTCGACATCTGGTGCGCTCCGCAGCTGCCCGCTGTCTGGGCCGATCATGACCGGCTCGAGCAGGTCTTCGTGAACCTGCTGGCGAACGCCGTCGGCCACAATCCGCCAGGGACGCCGGTCCTGGTGCGGGCCGAGCCCGCCGGGACCGGGTCGGTCCTGGTAACCGTGACCGACGAGGGCATCGGCTTGCCGCCAGAGGTGGCGGTCGCGCCGTTCGAGCCACGGCGGGGGGGCCGGGCGAGGACTGCGGGCGCCGGCCTCGGGCTGTCGATCGCGCGCGGCATTGTGGCCGCCCACGGCGGCCTCCTCGACGTGACGCCTGCGCCGTCCGGCGCCAGCTTCGCCGTCCGGCTGCCCGTTGAGGACAGCTCCGGGCAGCGCAGCCACGATGGCACGCCGGGGAACACCGGCCAGCCGGCCCGCGGGCCGCGGCCGCGATCACGGAAGGAGGTGATCGCGCGTGACCGAGCAAGCCGGTAAGACCCGCGCGCTGGTGGTCGAGGACGACCCGAACATCGTCGACCTGATCAGGTCCAACCTGGCCGTCCGCGGCTTCGACACCGTTGTCTCGGCCGATGGCGCCCGCGCCCTTCAGCTGCTCGATACCGAGGAACCCGACATCGTGCTGCTCGACCTCATGCTGCCCGAAGCCGACGGCTTCGAGCTGTGCAGGCTCATGCGCGAGAGGTCGGGCGTGGCCATCATCGTCGTCTCGGCACGGGGCGGCGAGCGCGACAAGGTCACCGCCCTGAACATGGGCGCCGACGACTACATGACCAAGCCATTCAGCATCGAGGAGCTGCTCGCCAGGATCACCGCCACGCTGCGCCGCACCAGGCCGCAGGCGCCAAGCGACATGGTGCCGCAGCTGATCGTGATCGGCGAGCTGCGGATCGACCTGGCCAAGGAGGAAGTGTTCAGACAGGGCGATCGGGTGCACCTGACGCCGACCGAGTTCGCGCTGCTGAGGGAGCTCGTCACGAACCGCGGCAAGCTGCTGACCCACGCACAGCTGTTGCGCCGCGTGTGGGGTCACGGGTACGAGACGGAGACCGAGTACGTTCGCGTCTACGTGCGCAGGCT
>DASWGE010000139.1:0-5040 GCA_036393895.1 Streptosporangiaceae bacterium
CACGCGTGCAACGCCGCAGACGCAAGCGGGCCAGACAGTGCTGGCCATCGCCGGCACGGCAGTCCCGGGCCCATGCCGGCCGCCAGATCGGCCGGCCGCGCCGCCGCAGCCGCGCCCATCCCCGATAAGCGCGGACGGGCAGTTGCACCCCAGGGCCTTGCAGGGCCCACAGCCGTGACCGCCGATACCGGAGGGAAGCTAACCAAAGACCCCAATGCGTCGGCCGGGATGGCATGCCCGGCCGGGCTGAATGCTGCCCACCTGGCCGATCGGCCAAGACGGACCACAACGTGCTCGCGTGACCTTATGACGGCGGCCCCACAACGGCCCCAGTCCGGCCCCATGCAAGATCATTGCTGGTGCCGACATCGGTATAACCCCAGGTCAGAACGGGTGTGCCGCCAGGGACTCGAACCCCGAACCCGCGGATTAAGAGTCCGCTGCTCTATTCGATTTTACTGATTGATCTCTATCGGATAGTGCCGGGACGTGCCGTTTTGTGTCGGTCGGCAGACGACCGTGGTGCCGGTGCGTACCGGTCTCTGCCGGGGCGTACCGGGACTGCCGAGCAAACATGGAGCAAGCACGGAAACCGGAAGGTCTAGACCACTACGAAAATGATCATCATAGTCGGCGGAAGAACCGCTCCTAGTGGTCCAGAGTTCCGGCGCGGGAACTCGCTTCAGGTCTAGTCACGATCCGTAATCTCCGCCCGTACCGGGGACGTGGTCACGATCGCCGACCGGGCGTGACGGCTGGACCTGCGGTACACCTGTCGTGCACCTCGGATGTACCCGCCCTCGTCAGCGTGGCGCGTGGCCGCGGTGGACTGTCCGCGTGTGCAGGCTGCCGCATTTTCCGGTGCTCGGGACTTGATGAACTGCGCGTCCGGGAGGCGCGCGCACCTCAGTTGGGCGCCTGATGGATACCGGCAGCTCGGGTCAGGCGACGCGGCGCCAGGAGTCGCCGAAGTCGGCGATGACTTTCAGTTCCCCGCCGAGCGCGCGGATGTAGTCGCCCAGGGTGGCGAGTTCGGCCACGGCGCCGCTCTCGATGGCCGAGACGCGCTGCTGGGACACGCCCATCGCCTCGGCGACCTCGGCCTGGGTCAGGCCAGCTTTCTTGCGCATCTCGGTCAGGTACTCGGCCCGGACCTGCAGCGCCCGCCGCTGGCGGGCTTCCTCCACGGCCGGCCGGTCATCGGGGTGGACGAACTCGTCCAGGAACTCCTCGCGCGTGTAGCTGAAGAACTCCGGTTCCTCGCTCATCGCTGTCCCCTTCCCTTCAGGTACGCCTCGTAGGCCGCCTCGGCTGCCGGGATCGCGTCCCGGTACCACTGGTCCCACCGGCCGGACTTGTCCCCCCCGACCAGCAGCACCGCGTTGCGGGCCGGGTCGAAGATAAACAAGATCCGCACCTCGGTGGTGCCGCTGGAGCCCGGGCGCAGTTCCTTGAGGTTGTGCAGCCGGGACCCGGAGACCCGGTCCGCCAGCGG
This sequence comes from Streptosporangiaceae bacterium, assembly GCA_036393895.1. GTDB lineage: Bacteria > Actinomycetota > Actinomycetes > Streptosporangiales > Streptosporangiaceae > Chersky-822. Next base: position 1,496 of record DASWGE010000139.1, read on the forward strand.
ACGGCCCAGAGCGGGACCGTCGTCCAGCAGCCGGTCGATGGCTTCGGCGACGAGCCTGCGCGTGACCGGATCCCCGGACCGCAGCGCGTGCAGCCAGTCCCGGACCTGGCGTGTCATCACCAGCTTGTGTGACACTGCTTCCTCCTCGCCTAATGGTACAACAAATTTGTTGTACAGGGATACTCGGACGCCGGTGACCCTGGACCGCTGACCCTGGGATCAACGGCGAACGGATCGAAGCGTCCGGCGGCATGCGGCTCTAACCGTCGGACCCCATCCAGCGAGGAGACCTGAGCCGGGTGGGTGCCGGTAACCCTGTCACTGCCGTTGACCTGGTGCTTCTCCTGAACCAGGGGAGGGCAAGTTCGGCATCTGGCTGCCGCGGACCCAGTGCAGCCGGTAGTCGTCACGGCCGCGCCGGTTGCGGACGCGATCTACCGGGCTGCCGCACTTCCCGCACGTGGGCGGGTTCGCGAGCTGGTCTGCCCGTTCGTGGTCGAGGACCCGCTGCGCGAACGTGGCCGTCGGTTCGTTCCCTGGCCGGGCACTTGGTGCTGCCGGAAGCCGATGAGAAGACGCTGGCTGGCCTGAAGTTCTCCGACGCGCTGCCGAGCACTTGGCTGTCGCGACGCTGGCCAGGTGCCTCGCGGACCTGGAGAACGCTTCTCACGTGCTGGCGGAGCCCGTCCGCTTTGAGCGCTGGGCTAGAGGTCCATGGGGCGCCGTCGGTAACCGGGCTGAGGATGCCTTGTGGAGGGTGGCGCGGGCGGCTTTCGCGGTCTTCTTGTCCGGGTGGTGCTGGCCGATGACGGCAAGCGCCTGGTAGGCGACTTGGTGCCGGGACCGCCACATCTCCTCGAACATGGCGGCCTCGGAGGTCCGGCTGGCTTCCTCGCGCACCGCCCTTGCGACCTCTGCCGGATCCTTGCTGCCTTCGTAGGCGGCGATGATGCCGTGTGAGGCCATAACCGCGCTGTCGCAGTGGATGGGCTCAAGCCCGGGCAGTGGGTTGTCCCAGAAGTCACGGCCCGCCCGCCGGTTCAGTTCGGCGGCCGCGTAGGGGCGGACTTCGGGCATGGCGAGCGCTTCCCGCCAGGCCTCGTCGGTGTCGCCGGAGATGCCCGCCGCGATCTGTACGCCCGTTCGCAGGTACAGCGGACTGTCGCTTTGGGCCGCGGCCTCCGTCAGCAGTTCGGTCACCGCGCTGCCCGGCTCGCGTGCCGTCAGCCAGCACTCCAGTTCGCGCCCGAACGCCTCGTCGGACATGCCGAGCCGGCAGACGAGCACCTGGTAGGGGGTCAGTTCCGCGGAGTCGGGCAGGTGCTCTAGGTGCGCGTTGTGGAGTTGCCCGAGCATCGCCCACGTGCCGAGTGGCGTGAGAGTCACGGTCTCGCCGTCGATCTTGAGCACGCCGAGTTCCTCGGCGAGGCCCAGGTAGCCCCGGGTGGGGTCACCATGCTTGAAGGTCCAGGCGGCCCACGCGTGCTCCGCGGCCGATGGGGTCATGCCCTCGGTCGCCCCTAGGGCGATCTCGTCGGAAAGTTCGGCAACCGTGGCGGTTCCGTGCTGCTCCAGCATCGCGAGCAGCGGGAAGTTGCCGATGCCATGGAAGTCCAGTGGCGCGGGATTGGCGGCCTCGGGAAGCAGGTCGTCGACGCCGTGCGCGAACAGGGCGTTGAGCGCGCCGTCCCATGCCGTGCGGATCTGGGCGTCGGTTTGTTCCGTCGCTGTGTCCAGACCCTGGTGGCGGTGGACGGTTCCGTGTTCCGTGTGGAGGTACCCCGCGTGGAAGGCGATCTCATAGATCCAGTTGAGCCTGCGGGTGATCTCGTCGGTCAGCGTGCCGTCTTCCGCGACGAGGCCGAGCGCGCAGGCCGCATCCAGCTTGGTTTCGGGAGCCTGCCAGCCGTCTGCGATGGGGATCGGCTCGTCACCTACCCAGCCGGCCAGTGCCCGCGCCAACCGCATGACAGGCAGGGCGCGCATCGCCGCGGCGAGTTCTTCGCCGGCCGGGAACCGCACCGGGATGACCGATGGCAGGATGATCGAGTTCTTCCTCTTCACTTGCTTCCCCCGGTGTTCACTTGCTTCCTCCCGCGGCCCGGGGCATCTTCGCCTTGTCGAGGCGCTCCTGGAGGGCGGGCCTGTTCGAGTAGCGCTCCCGGATGCCGAGGACGCGCTTGCTGAACTGCTCCGCTTCGTCTTGGCGCTCGGCGACCTCTCGCAGGTCGCGCAGCAAGGAGACCGCGAGGTCGTATTCGCTGGTCTTCTTCGCAGCGATCATCTCGTCGACCCGTTTCCAGGGCGCATCTCCCTCGGCCGCGAGGTCATCGAGACGGTTGGCGTGCGCTGCGGCCTTGGCAGCGGCCTGGCGTCTTTGCTGCTCCCGGCGGCGTTCCTCCTCGGCGCGTTTCCGTTCCAGCATGCGGGCGTCAGCCGCCTCCAGCAATTCTGCCGCTCTCCGCGTCGAGGCGGAATGATCCGCAGTGGCCGTAGTGTCGCGGAAGCGGCGGAGCAGCAGCGCTTGTGCTTGTGTTCCCTGGCCACTGGCGAGCATCGTCAGCAGCGTGTCCTTCTCTGTCGCGGGGGGAGTGAGAACCCACGCGGCCAGTGCGTCGGGCTGAGACTCTCCGGCTTGCGGGCTTGCCTCGGCGGCCACGGCCAGCAGGTCCTCATAAATCTCCAGGAACTCGGCGATCGCCTCCAGCGGTGCACTGAGTTCCCCGAGGCCGGCCGGGACGGGAGGCTCGGTCTCGTCTTCGAAGTCGTCATCCTCCTCGTCGGCCCGCTGGATGCCGAGCAGCCACGCCAGGTACAGCAGCCGCAGGTCTCCGGCGGCCAGGTCGGACCGGGCCTGGACCATGCCCGCGAGCAGGCCGCTGCCTTCCAGCCACTCATCGTCGGGGTCGCGTTCCAGGCAGAGGTCGATGATCACGTGATCGGCGGTCTCGGTCACCGACGCGGCATCGCTGTGGCAGTACCGTCTGGCGGTCTGCGCGTCGAGGACCGTCGTCGGGAGACGGAACATCAGCCGCCGCGTGCCCCAGTTCGCCAGGTAGCAGAACGCATCGAAGTAGCGTTCCATCAGCTTCTGCGGTTCGCCGCGGAAGTCGCCGTAGTTGTACTCGTTGACAAAGCTGGTCGCCGTTATCTCCGCGCGGCTCGACAGGCTCCGCAGTTCCTTCTGCTGCTGCTTGGTCAGCGGTTTGTCCAGCGCCTGGAACTCGTAGTACTTGGTACTCGCTCACGCGTGACCTGCCCAGCGCCGGCAGGCGTCGATCGTGGCCTTATGGACCAGCGCGTCCAGTTCTTCCTTGTTCAGTTCCAGCACGAGCGACAGCGTAGGCGGAAGACCGCTTTCGCAGTGCCTCATCGACTGATTCAGGCGCACGTGGCTGATGATCACCCGATCGATCATGCTGTGCTGACGGAGGGCGACGCGGTCCGTCAGTTGCGGGGGTGCGCGTGCTGGGCCGCCGCCACGATCGGAGGCTATGCCAGCGAACCGAGATGAGTTCTTCGCCAAGCTCGCGCCGTTGGACGCC
>DASWGE010000140.1:0-4155 GCA_036393895.1 Streptosporangiaceae bacterium
CCCGATGCCGATGCACGCGCCGATCGGCAGCCCGCCGCCCAGCCCCTTCGCCAGCGTGATGACATCGGGCACGACGTCTTCGCTCTGGCAGGCGAACCATGCGCCGGTCCGGCCGATCCCGCTCTGGATCTCGTCAAGCACGAGCAGCGCCCCGGCGGAATCGCAGGCCGCCCGTGCCGCCTTCAGGTAACCCGCGGGCGCGGGCACGATCCCGCCTTCGCCCAGGCACGGCTCAAGGAAGACACCTGCGCAGTCATGGCCGATGGCGGCGGCCAGCGCAGCGGCGTCACCGTAGGGAACGAACCGAACGTCAACTCCGAAGGGCCCAAACGGATCCCTGATCGAACTCTTGCCGGTCAGGCTGAGCGAGCCCATGGTGCGGCCATGAAATCCGCCCTCGGCCGCGACGAAGACCGGCCTGCCTGCTCCCTGCATGCGGCGGACCAGCTTGAGTGCGGCCTCGTTGGCCTCGGTGCCCGAGTTGGCGAAGAAGACCCTGCCGTCGGCACCGAGCAGCGCAAGCAGCCGTTCGGCCAGCGCGACCTGGCCTTCGTGCAGATACAGGTTCGAGATGTGCGCGAGGCTTCCGACCTGCTGGCTGACGGCCTCGACGATGGCCGGATGGGCATGGCCCAGCGCGCTGACCGCGATCCCGCCCAGAAGGTCGAGGTAGGAGTTGCCGTCCGCATCCCACACGACACAGCCCTCGCCGCGAGCCAGGGCGAGCGGCGGCGTGCCGTAGTTCGGCATGAGGGCCGCCGCATAGCGGTCCTTCAGCAGGTCGGTTGCTGTCGCGCCGGTGATGCCTGGTCCGGCTGCTGTACGGTCGGCCGCAATGTCCGGCACAGTCATGCTGCCCTCTGCTCTCCGTCAGGCACGACCATCGTGCCGATTCCCGAGTCGGTGAAAATCTCAAGCAGGACGGCATGCGGCAGCCGCCCGTCGAGCACATGCGCCCGCGGAACACCACCGCGGACGGCTGTCAGGCAAGCCTGCATCTTCGGGATCATGCCGCCGCTCAGCCCTGGCAGCATCGCGGCCAGGTCGCTCACCGTCAGCTCGCTGATCACCGCCGGCGGGCGGCCATCCGCGGCGACAGGCGCGCCGGTCGGGGTGGCCACCCCGTCCCCCGCTGCTGGCGGGCTCGCTGGCCACTCCGCGTACAGGCCGGCGACATCGGTGAGCATCACGATCTTGGCCGCGCCGAGCGCCACGGCCAGGGCAGCGGCCGCGGTGTCGGCGTTCACGTTGAGCACGTCGCCAGCGTCGCTCCGCGCGACGGTCGAGATCACCGGGATCCTGCCGTCCGCGATCAGCGCGCTCACCGCTCCTGAGTTCACGGACTCGACCTCGCCGACGTGCCCGATGTCGATCACCTGGCCGTCGTCGGAGGTCGCCGTTACCCGGCGGGCGGTCAGCAGGTGCGCGTCCTCCCCCGACATGCCGACCGCGAACGGCCCGTGCCGGTTGATCAAGCCGACGACGTCCCGGTTCACCTGGCCGGTCAGCACCATCCTGACCACATCCATCGCCTCGGGCGTGGTGACTCGCAGGCCCGCCCTGAACGTCGACTCCATACCAAGCCGGTCCAGGTGCGCGCTGATCTGCGGGCCGCCGCCGTGCACCACAACCGGGCGCAGACCTGCGTAGCGCAGGAACACAACGTCTTGCGCGAACGCTAGCCGCAGGGTCTCGTCGTTCATCGCGTGCCCGCCGTACTTGATCACGACGATCTGACCGTGGAAGCGCTCGAGCCACGGCAGCGCCTCGATCAGGGTCGCCGCCTTGGCAAGCGCGCTGGCGTGAGCCTGCTCAGCCGGTCCGGGTGGACGACCCCCAGGGACCCCCCGCGGTGGGATCATGTCGAATACGCCGAGTTCTCGTGCACGTAGGCAGCGGTCAGATCCGTGGTCACCACTGTGGCGGCGGCCTGGCCGGCGGCCAGGTTAACCGTGACCGTCACGTCCCTTGGCCGGAGATCGACCACGGAACGGTCCGTGCCAGGCGCTCCGTTCCGGCAGACCCAGACCCCGTTGATCGCGACACTGACCTGGTCGGGCTCGAATGCGGCGCCGGTCGTCCCGACGGCGGCGAGCACGCGGCCCCAGTTCGGGTCCTCCCCGGTGATCGCGCACTTGAACAGGTTGCACCGGGCGATCGCCCGGCCTGCCTCGACCGCGTCGTCCTCGCTGGCTGCCCCGACGACCTCGATGGCGATGGCCTTGGTGGCGCCCTCGGCGTCAAGCTGGAGCCGGTGAGCCAGGTCATCGCAGGCAGCTGTGAGCAGCTCGGTGAACTCCGGCAGGTCGGGGCGCACGCCTGAGGCCCCGCTGGCCAGCACCAGGACGGTGTCGTTGGTCGACATGCAGCCGTCGGAGTCCAGCCGGTCGAATGTCGTTCGCGCCGAGCCGCGTAGCGCCTTGTCCAGGTCGCTGGCCGGCAGGTCAGCGTCGGTCGTGAGCACGACGAGCATGGTGGCCAGCGCCGGCGCTAGCATCGCCGCGCCCTTGGCCATCCCGCCGATCTGGTAGCCGCTGCCCTGGGCGGCACAGGTCTTCTGCACGGTATCGGTCGTCATGATGGCGCTCGCCGCGGCGGGCCCGCCCGTGGCCGACGCCGACGCCGTAGCGGCGTCCACGCCGAGGAGCAGCCGGTGCATCGGCAGCCGCTCGCCGATCAGCCCGGTCGAGCACACCGCGACCTGGCCGGCCGGAACGGACAGCAGGCCCGCCAGGTGCTCAGCCGTCTGCCGGGTGTCGGCGTACCCGTCGGGCCCGGTGCACGCGTTGGCGCCGCCTGAGTTGAGCACGACCGCGTGTACCTGACCGCCAGCCAGAACCTGCTGGCTCCAGCGCACGGGAGCCGCCTTCACCCGGTTCGAGGTGAAGACTCCGGCCGCGGCTGCCGAGGGACCGTCGTTGATCACGACGGCGACGTCGGGGCTGCCGGACGTCTTGATCCCCGCCGCGACTCCCGCCGCCCGGAAACCTAGCGGCGCTGTGACGCTCATGGCGCTACTCCGATCGAGGTCAGGCCCGCCGTCTCAGCGAGGCCGAGCATGAGGTTGGCGTTCTGGATCGCCTGGCCCGCGGCGCCCTTGCCGAGGTTGTCGATCGCGGCAACGACCGTCGCCCGGCCGGTGCGCGGATCAGCGGCTGCCTGCAGCACGGCGCCGTTCGAGCCCGCCACCGCCGCGGTCCCAGGCCACCGGCCGGCGGGCAGCAGATGGACGAAGGGCTCGTCGGCGTAGGCCGCCGCAAGCGCCGCGCGGAGTCCCTCGGTATCGGTGCCGGCCGCCGCGAGCCTGGCCGTGCAGGTGGCGAGGATGCCGCGCGGCATCGGCGCGAGCAGGGGCGTGAACGACACCCGGACCTGCTCGCGGCCTGGCGCGGCCTCGGCGAGGGCTTGCTCTATCTCGGGTGTATGCCGGTGGGTGCCGGCAGCCTGGTAGGCCGATACCGAGCCCATGACCTCGCTGCCGAGCAGGTCGGCGCGCAGCGACCGGCCGGCGCCAGACGTCCCGGAGGCCGCGACCACGACCACGTCGTCGGCGGCGACCAGGCCAGCCCCGACGAGCGGCGCGAGAGCCAGGATCGCGGCGGTCGCGTAGCAGCCGGGAGCGGCGACGCGGGTTGCGTTGCAGATAAGCGGGCGGGTCCCGGGCAGCTCGGGCAGTCCGGTGACCCATCTGCCTGGATGCTCGCCGCCATAGTGCCGTGCCCAGTCGGCCGGGTCGGCCAGCCTGAAGTCAGGCCCGAGGTCGACGATCGCGATGTCCGCACCGACGCCGGCCGCCATCGGCGCGGACTGGCCGCCCGGCAGCGCCAGGAAGATGAGGTCGGTTTGGGCTGCCTTGACCGCGCTGTGCGGTTCAAAGATCAAGTTCGCCAGCTCCCGGTGACCGGCCAGGTTGGCGTGCACATCGCCGACCGTCTTGCCCGCGCTGCTGTCTGCCGTGGCGACGGTCAGGTCCAGATCGGGGTGCCCGCAGATCAGCCTGAGCAGCTCGCCGCCGGCGTACCCGCTGGCGCCGACGACCGCCACACGCATCTGCATCGACCTTCCGACTCCGACGCCGAATCCCGAACCCGACCCAGCGACCCAGCTACCCGGAACCGCTCGCATTATTATGCATCGCGATGTTTGAGTATGCAA
>DASWGE010000141.1:0-7872 GCA_036393895.1 Streptosporangiaceae bacterium
GGCCAGGTCGAATAGCGGCCCGAGCGGGCGCGGGGTGAACATGCCATCGCACGCACCCCAGGACCAGCGCGCCTCGGGCAGGTCCGCGGCAAGCTGCTCCACGAGCGCCGACTTCCCGATGCCTGCCTCGCCGCTGACCAGGACCAGCCGGCCGTCGCCGCGTCTGGCTTCCCCGGCGTAGTCGTACAGCGCCGCCAGGTGTGACTCCCGCTCTAGCAGCACCATGTCATACAGTCTGCGTCATCCTGGCTAGCGAGCGCGACCGGCAGCGCCCCGAGCCGCCGACGCGGTTCCGCCGCGGCGAGCCAGCATCCGCCTCCTCGCGCCGCTGCCGCTGTCCGGCACCTCTTCGTAGCCGAGGATGTCGTACCCGGCGGGCAGCAGGCTGGCAGGCTCGCCGGTCCCCAGGCACCACTGCACCGGCATGCCGGGCGGCACGAGTAGCGCGTCCGTCGTGAATGCCTCCCAGCCGAGCAACCCGCCAGGCAGCACGGTCTCGGCCGCGCCAGGGAACAGGTCGAGGTCCCAGTACCCCGTGCACAGCACCAGCGCGCAGCTCTCGCGCCGCGGCCGCCAGCTGGTCAGGTCGGCCTGCACGGCGGCAACGGGCCCGGCCACCCGCCGTCGGGCTGCCTCACGGGCGAGCAGCCCGAGCGCCACATCTGACACATCCACGGCCACACTCCGCCGCCCGGTCGCCGCCGCCAGCAGCACCGCTCCCGATGGCCCGCTCGCCAGATCGAGCACTGGCCCGTCGGGCAATGGCAGCGACAGCGCCAGCTCGGCAATCGGGTGCGCCAGGAAGGACGCGATGAACCCGCCGCCGTAGCGCGCATTCCAGCGCTGCCTGTCCCCGGGCATGCCAGGAACGCTACCGCGCGCCAGTGCTGGCCTGTCCGCCCGCAGGCTCCGCAGTGAGCAGCCCGTCGCCGGCCTGGCGCAGCCGCCCGGATCCGATGAGCTGATCGAGCAGCGTGTCAGTCCAGTACCAGGTCCAGGAGAACCAGCGCCGCAGCTCACGTTCCGGCGCGAGCACCGCCGCCCGCACCCCGGCGACCACGAGATCGCCGAGCGCCGTCGCCGGGTCGCCTTCGGCCCCGCGGGGCCCCTGATAGACATGATCCCAGCGCATTAGTTCCCGGCCCTGGGAATGCCCCTGGGGCGAGGTCATTTCGACTGAGCGGGACACCACGGCTCCGCACCGCTCTAGCGGCGCCCGCAGCGCCTTGAGTTCCTGCCGCTTCAGACGCAGCTCGGCCACCAGGTCGTCGACCAGTGAGGGGCCGACAGCCGCCAGATGGTCAAGCAGCCTCGCCCAGCCGCGGTCCGCGGCGCGCATCCTGGTGATCTCGACCCGGCAGATCGGATCGAGCAGCCTGGCACCGTCCGCCGAGACGATCAGGTTCTTCCCGCGATGGACCGCGGAGAGGATGTAACCGCGCTCCGCGAGCTCGCCAAACCACAGCCATTTCGTGGCTGGCCAGGACGCAAAACCGGGGCTGCCAGGCTGGTACGGATCCTCGTGGCAAGCCTCATAGAGGCTGGGCAGGGCGCTGTCCGGCGTGCGCGTCAGCAGCCAGCGGTCCCGCAGGAAGGCTTCGGCCTCCTGCAGGGACTCGAGCGCCCGGTCGGGCGTCAGCCTGCACTCGAACTCTCGCCGCTCTCGTAGCTGGGTCAGCGACTCCACGACTCAATTGTGCCCGGCCCTGCATAGCCCTGGAGTGCTCAGACCTTGCGCCAGCGGGCCTCACAGAGCCCGTACACGCCAAAGATGAGGAGACCCAGCGCGACGATCAGCAGGAGAAACTCGCCGAAGGCCTGATGACGCAGCGTCAGCAGGGCCCTGTCCAAGCCGCCCGACTTCTTCGGGCTGAACGTGACAGCCGCGTCGAAGATCAGCGCGCCGACGATCGCGAGAACGACGCCCCGGGCCGTGGTGCCGATCATGCCAAGCCGCTCGACGATGCGGCGGGTCCTCGGGCTCATCTTGCTCGTTCGCAGGTACTTCATGAACTTGCGGCGGATACCCTCGGCGACCAGCGCCAGGCCGGCGGCCACAATGACGAGGCCGACGATGGCCACGAGCCATTGCCCGCCGGTGTGGTGCATCAGCCTGGCCGTCAGGTCCTGCTGCTTGCGCGTCTCGTTGCTGGCCGCTCCTGCAATCACCTGGAAGGTCAGGTAGGCAAGGAAGGCGTAGACGATCGCCCGGACCAGCGACTTCAGCCGCGGCCCCGGGCCTGGCTTCTCGCCGGTGACGCCGAATGCGGCCTCGCTGAGCCGCCACAGTGAATAGCCGGCGAATCCGATGCCGAGCAGCCAGAGCGTGACCAGGCCGTAGGACTTGCCTGCCAGGAGCTGCAGCGCTCCCTGCTGATTCGGCTGCTGCGAGCTGTGCCCGAGCGCCACCTCGATCGCGAGCCAGCCGATCAGGATGTAAATGGCACCGCGCGCGGCAAGACCGATTCTAGCTAGCGCCCGCGCCGCCGGGCTTTCTGAAGCGCGCCTGGCACTCATCGATGCTCGAGTTGCCTGTGACGAAATCGAGCCCATGGCGGGTCGCTGCCTTTCGGTCGTGAATGGATAACCACGACTACCCGGGCGATCGGAGTTCATGCATGTCCGCGCGGCCGGGATCGGCACCGGATGGCGGGTGCGCCGCTAGCTGCATAGGCGGCATTACGCTGTGACGATGCCGGCCGTCACAGTGCCAGATCCCGCTCTTGTCATCCTGGTAGGACCGTCAGGTTCCGGCAAGTCAACCTGGGCAGCGGCCCGCTACGGGCAAGCCGAGATCGTCTGCTCAGACCAGCTTCGCGGCATCGTCGGCAGCGGTGAGCACGATCTCGACGCATCTGCCGATGCGTTCGCACTGCTTGACCAGATCCTCGCAGCGCGGCTGCGCCGCCGCCTGAATACGGTCGTCGACACGCTCGGCCTTGATGCCCAGCGCCGCCGCGCCCATCTCGAGCTGGCCCGCCGCGCGGGACTGCCTGCCGTGGCCGTGCTGTTCGGCACCGATGCCGCCGAGTGCCGCCGCAGGAACCGCGGCCGCGCCAGGCCGGTGCCTGCGGCCGTGCTCGACAGCCAGCTGCGCCGGATGCCCGACGTCGCAGCGGAGATCGCGGCGGAGGGCTGGGCGGTGATCAGCCACGCTGACGAGGCGGCTCCTGAACCATCGCACACGGCCGGCAGCCAGGCCGCCGCCGGAGACCAGTGCAGCCAGCCGGCCCAGCTCACCATCGTGCTGCAGATCTCCCGCTTCCCGTGGGGCGATGATCCGGCAGCATGGCTCGCCGCCGTGGCGAATGCCGCCGCGGAAGCAGGGCTCGGCGGCATCGCGCTGATGGACCACCTGATTCAGATCCCCCAGGTGGGACGCGCCTGGGAGCCCATACCCGAGCCGTGGGTCACGCTTGGCATGCTGGCTGGTCTCGCCCCTGGCTTGCGCCTTGGCACCCTGGTCAGCCCGGTGACGTTCCGGCCACCCGGTGTGCTGGCCAAGGCTTTGGCGACCCTGGACGTGCTGACCGGCGGCCGGGCCTTCTGCGGCCTGGGCGCGGGCTGGTGGGACCGTGAGCATGCCGCCTTCGGGCTGCCTTTCCCGCCAGCCGGGCAGCGGCTCGACCAGCTCGAATCCGCCATCGAGACGCTCAGGGCGCTTTGGCGGCAAGGTACCCGCGCCTACGCGGGCGACCGGATTACGCTGCCAGAGACGACCTGCTACCCGCGCCCGGTCTCCGCCATCCCGATCATCGTCGGCGGCGCAGGCGAACGCCGGACGCTGCGGATAGCCGCCACGCTCGGCGACGGCTGCAACCTCCCCGCTGACCTCGGCACGCTTGACAGCAAGCTGGCCGTCCTGCGCTCGCACTGCGAGCGGGCCGGCCGGGACCCCGCCGAGCTGCTGATCACCGTGCTCGACGTCCCCGTGCTCGGCGAGGACCGCGATCATGTCGCTGACCTGGTCGAGCGGCTGAGAGGCCGGACCTCGGCCGCCGCGTACGCTCACCAGCATCACGCGGGCACGGCCGCGGACCACATCGGCCGGTACCGGCTGCTCGCGCAGCGCGGCGTGAGCACGGTCTTCGTCTCCCTGCCCGATCTCAGCGGACCAGAGGACGTGCTGCGGCTGGCTCCCCTCGCTGCGGCCTTCGCATGAGACAGGCTCACAGTCCGAGGCCCGTCGACCGTCCGCCGCGCCAGTTCGGTGCGCGGAGCCCGTCCCGCCACTGAAGTGCGGCCAGGCACGATTGTCGCGCATGGCGCACCGTGCTCGATGATCTCCGAAACTCGGACTTCTCAACCGAGAACGGCACCCTGCCCGCGCCGCTTTGTGATAATTTACCGCCGCAGGCACCCGGAAGATCATCGAAGGGCGGCAGATCACCCTTGGTAGCCGTGATGATCTTCCCGTGAGCCAGACAATCTGACTGCGCTGCCGGGCGGCGGCGTGGCGGTGAGCTTTTAAAACTGTCGGCTCTCAAATTGTGCGCCTAGGTAACGCCGCTTCAAAGCGGCGACAAAACGTGGAGGGAAAAATGAAGGTAATCGGTGCGGGTTTGCCTCGCACGGCGACTCTTACCCAGAAGATCGCACTCGAAATGCTCGGGCTCGGTCCGTGCTACCACATGGTCAACGTCCTGTCGGACCTCAGCCTGGCGCCGCAGTGGGCGGCCGCCTTTGACGGCAACGCTGACTGGGACAAGATCTTCGCGGGCCACCAAGCCTCTGTCGACTGGCCAGGCTCCTTCTTCTGGCGGGAACTGGTCGACTACTACCCGGACGCGAAGGTTCTTCTCAGCGTTCGCAGCGGCGAGACCTGGTCGACCAGCATGAAGAACACGATTTGGGGCGTCTTCTACGACGACGTCCTGATGCGTGACCTGTCAAGCGCTCGCTCCAAGGTAGACCCGGGCTGGCATGACTACATCGAGCTGATGAAGGCGATGTGGCAGAAGAGCGGGCTGATCGGCGAGATGACCGGCGTCTTCGACCCGGCGATCCTCGCCGCGGCCATGGAGCGCCACAATCAGGAGGTCAGGGACGCTGTGCCCGCCGACCGCCTGCTCGAGTGGTCCCCCGCCGACGGCTGGGAGCCGCTGTGCACCTTCTTTGAGGTGCCAGTGCCGCAGGCTCCGCTGCCGCACGTCAATGACTCGGCCATGTTCGCCGGGCGAATCGTCGAGGGATCACTGGCCGTACTCAACGCATGGCAGGCCAAGCAGGCGGAGGCCGCTGCGAAATGAATTTCCGCGTCGGCACCCTCCGGAACAGGACCGAGGACAAGCAGCCGGCGTCGGGATCCGGGCCAGGCACGCGCCTGGGCTTGCTTCTTGCCGTCTGCTGCGTATCGCAGTTCATGGTGATCCTTGACCTGTCCATCGTCAACGTCGCCCTGCCCTCGATCCAGTCCGACCTCGGCTTCACTCCGGTGAACCTGCAATGGGTCGTCGATGCGTACGCGATCGTCTTCGCCGGATTCCTCATGCTCGGCGGGCGAGCCAGTGACCGTTTCGGGCCGCGACGCATGCTGGCCGCGGCCCTGGTCATGTTCGCATTCGCGTCGCTGGCCGGAGGAGCCGCCACCGGCCAGGCGATGCTGATCACCGCCCGGTCCCTGCAGGGACTCAGCGGCGCACTGATGGCCGCCTCCTCGCTGGCCGCAATCACCATGGCGTTCCCCCAGGGGCCGGCGCGGCACCGCGCGATCGCCCTGTGGGGAGCGATGAACGGCGCGGGCGGCGCGGCTGGGGCGTTCTTCGGCGGGATCATCACCCAGGAACTCGGCTGGCGCTGGGTCCTGCTGATCAACCCGCCGATCGGGGTCGCCGCGGCCGGCGTGGCCTGGGCCGTGATCGCCGAAGGCGCCAGGAAGAATGGGACTGCCCGCAGCTTCGACCTGCCTGGGGCGCTCACGCTCACCATCGGCCAGATGGTGCTGGTGTACGGGATCGTGGAGGCCGGTACCCACGGCTGGAATTCGCCACTGTTCTACGTGCCGCTGATTATCGCCGTCGCGATGTTCGTGCTGTTCGGCGTCATCGAGACGCGCTGGGCCAGCGCTCCGCTTGTGCCGTTCAAGGCGATCACCAAGCCGCTGGCCAACGCCAACACGATCGTGTTTGTGTTCAGCGCGGCACTGTTCCCGATGTGGTTCGTGAGCTCGCTATATCTGCAGGAGGTGCTGGGACTGTCGCCGCTCAACGCCGGCCTGGCTTTCCTTCCGATGGCGCTGACGATCATGCTGGTCGCACGGCAGGCAGGCAAGCTGGTCGGGCTCTTCGGCCTGCGGGCAGTGCTCACCTCGGGCCTCGTCCTGCTGGCGAGCGGCCTGCTGTTGTTCGCCAGGATCGGCCCGACTGGCAGTTCCATCGGGTACGTCGTGCTGCCCGGAGTATTGACCGCGGCCGGGATCGGACTCTCCGTTGTGGCTTCCACGATCGCAGCCACCCAGTCCGTCAAGCCGGCTCAGGCCGGACTGGCATCGGGCCTGGTCAACACCTCCAGGCAGGCGGGCGGCGGGCTGGGCATCGCACTGCTCATCACGTTCGCGACGGGCTACACCACGCACCTGATCGGCCGTAACGAGGCGGTTCCTGACGCGCTCACGTCCGGGTTCAGGCTGGCCTACCTGATCGCGGCCGGGCTTGCCGCGCTGGCGGCGCTGCTGTCGTTCACCCTCATGCCGAAGGCGCCGGCTGATCAGCCAGCCGGGCAGGCCGAGCGGACCAGGACGGGCGCCGACGCGGGCCAAGACGCGGCCGCCGCCCCGGGCAGGTCGCGTGCGCATCTGCGGCTGCCGTTGATCGTGCTGGGTGTGCTCGCGCTGTTCGCCACGGTCGACTTCACCTTCGCCGCCCATCCCGGCCCGCCGATCGGCGCCTACGTACTGAAGGACACTCACCACTACGTGTCGGCGCCACGCCTGCATCCGCCGATCATCCGGCCCGCGTCGCGCACGACAGGCTCGCCGGCGCCCGGTTACATCCTCACGGGCAACTTCTACGACCTGTCCAAGCCTCCGATGACGGGCCAGAGCGGGCCGCTCATTCTCGACAACAATCTGCAGCCGGTGTGGTTCAGGCCGGTCCCGACCAATGTCGTGGCCTCGGACCTGGACGAGCAGACCTACCACGGCCAGCCGGTCCTCACCTGGTGGCAGGGCGTGGTTACGAACACTGGCCAGACGTCGAGCGGCGAGTACATCGTGGTCAACGAGCATTACAAGACCGTCGCTACGCTGCACGGCGCGGACGGCTGGGTGCCTACGCTGCACACGATGGTGATCGACGGCGATAACGCCTGGGTGACGGCGAACAAGAACGTGCCGATGAACCTGTCGAAATGGGGCGGCGTCTACAACGGCACGCTGGTCGACTCGGCTGTGCAGCAGTACAACCTTAAGACCGGCAAGCTCATCCGCTCGTGGGACGCCTTCAAGCACATCGGCCTGGCCGATACCCATTCGCTGCCGCCGGGCAACGGCTTCCCGTGGGATGCGTACCACGTCAACTCGATCGATCTGATCGGGAACAACTCTGTCATCGTCTCAATGCGGGACACCTGGGGCGTTTACAAGATCAACACGGTGACCGGCAAGATCGACTGGACGCTCGGCGGCAACAACTCCGACTTCACCTTCGGAGCCAATGCCGAATTCAAGTACCAGCATGATGTGACGCTGCTGCCGAACGGCGACCTCAGCCTGTTCGACGACCATTGCTGCTTCCTGGAGAGCGGCGGCACCTACCTGGCGCCGACCGGGCCATCCAGGGGCGAGGTGCTCAGGCTCGATCTGACCAGTCACACAGCAACCCTGGTCAGCCAGTACCTGCACCACGACGAGGCCGGCCGCCAGGGCACCAACGC
>DASWGE010000142.1:0-31237 GCA_036393895.1 Streptosporangiaceae bacterium
CGCGGAACCCCCCTCGTGACGGTGCAGGGAGTTCCGTGGGTGATCCCGATCGTCCTCGTCGTCCTTGGCGTCTGGACGCTCATGCTCCAGCGGACCCGCTTCGGCCGCTACGTCTACGCCATCGGCGGCAACCCCGAAGCGGCCCGCCGGGCCGGCGTCAGCCTCACCGCCATCCGCACCTGGGCCTTCGCGTTGTGCTCGGCGACCGCCGGCCTCGGCGGCATACTGCTCGGTTCCTTTTTCTTCGGTGAGTACAGCACCAATACGGCAGACCCCGGTCAGCTCGTCCTGTACTCGGTGGCCGCCTCCGTCATCGGCGGGGTCAGCCTCTTCGGCGGCCGGGGTAAGGCACTCCACGGTGTTCTCGGCGGCCTCCTCATCGGCGGCATCGCCTACGGCGTGTCCCTTCTCAACTTGGGTACATTGTCGACGCCGTTGGCATACATCCTGCCGGGCGGCGTGCTCCTAGCCGCAGTGCTGGTTGACGTGCTGTCTCGGCGCGGGACAGGGAGCGTGACCCGTGTCTGACATCCCCGTCACCGCGGACCCCGGCGGGACCCCGACCGGGACGGCGGACGCCAGCACGGAGGTCGACCTCACCGCCGCCCCTGAGGTCGCCGAGGCCGACGTCCCACCCGAGCTCCTCGCCCAGTCGCTGGGCCAGTACCTCCGGGCCTGGTGGCTCCGGGTCCGCAGTGGCGACAGCGGTGTCCTGCCCGTGGTCCTGGCCATCGTGGTGGTCGCCGTCAGCTTCCAGGTCGCGAACCCGACGTTCCTGTCGTCGCTAAACCTGGTCAACCTCTTCGAGCAGAGCACCGTGTACATGGTGCTGGCGATGGCTGAGATCTTCGCCCTGCTCCTCGGAGAGATCGACCTCTCCGTCGGCCTGGTCATGGTGCTTGGCAGCGTCGTGGTCGCCGAGCTTGTGCAGCCGACCGGCCCGGATTGGCCCTGGTGGGCGGCGATCATAGCGGCGTTGCTCGCATGCTCTGCGGTTGGCGCCATCCAGGGAACGCTCGTGGCCCGGCTGAAGATGCCGTCGTTCATAGTCACTCTCGGCGGGCTGCTGATCCTGGAGGGGGTGGCGATCATCGTCCTCTCTGGGGCGCTCGTTAGCATCGGCAACTCCCGGTCCAGCAACGAGCTCGTCCTCTACGACATCTTCTATGGGCAGTTCGACCCGGTGGTCGGCTGGATCTTGCTGGCCGTGCTGGCCGGAGCCGCTGGCACAGGGCTCTGGCTGCGGGACGCCCGCAAGCGCCGCCACGGACTGGAGACTCCGCCGCGCAGCCTCACCGCGATGAAGATCGTCCTCATGACGGTGGCGGGAATCGCGGTCGTCGCCATTTGCAACGTCAACCGAGCCCACTTCGGGACGATCGAGGGGGTTCCCTACATCATTCCGATCGTCCTTGTCGTGCTCGCCGCCTGGACGGTCCTGCTGCAGCGAACGCGCTTCGGCCGCTACGTGTACGCCATCGGCGGCAACCCCGAGGCGGCGCGGCGAGCCGGCGTCAGCCTGCCCGCTGTCCGAATCTGGGGCTTCGTCCTCGCCGCCCTGACCTCTGGGATCGCCGGCGTTCTGTTCGCCTCGTGGCAGGTCTCGCTGACCACCAACATCATCAAGACCGCCAACAGCTACGTGCTGCTGGCGGTGGCCGCGGCGGTCATCGGTGGCACCAGCCTCTTCGGCGGCCGGGGCAAGACCATCCACGGCGTACTGGGCGGCCTCGTCATCGGTGGCATCTACAACGGCCTCTACCTGCTAGGCGTACCGAGCCAGTGGATTGACGTCGTGGTCGCCGCGGTGCTACTCGCGGCGGCGACCGTCGATGTCCTGTCGCGCCGAGGCGCGCCGGCCCAGAGGTGACCTCAGCGGAAGCCACAGTCCCCGCTAGTCACATGGAGCGCTTCATCAGCGACCTGATGAACGGCAATCTCTCGCGGCGGGTGGTCCCGATAACGGGCCTGCGGCTCTCGCCCGCGACGTGGCCGGAATACTGGTCGTGGCATACTGGTTTGCGTTGTTAAGCGTGCTCCGGGGTCGGTGCAACTCCGAACCGGCGGTGACAGTCCGCGACCCGGCCGATGCCATCGGCCGGCTGAACCGGTGAAATTCCGGTACCGACGGTGAAAGTCCGGATGGGAGGCAGCGCGCACGCGGCCTGGCCCTTCGGTGCCGCCTGGCCGCGGCTGAATGTCTTTCGCGCCCCCGGAGCCCGGACAGGATGGCTGGAGGCGCAGTGTTCACCGGAATCGTCACCGAGCTCGGCAAGATAACCGGGCTCGATTTGCTGGCCGACTCGGCCAGGCTCACCATCTACGCTCCGGAGGTCGCTGCGACGGCTGCTCCGGGTAGCTCGATTGCCGTCAACGGGGTCTGCCTCACGGTCACCAAAGCCGAGGGCGGACAGTTCACTGCCGACGTAATGGGCGAAACGCTGGCCAGGTCCACGCTCGGCGGTCTTGCCCCCGGCGTGCCGGTTAACCTGGAGCAAGCGGCGCCCGTCAGCGGGCGCCTGGATGGCCATATCGTCCAGGGCCACGTGGACGGCACAGGCGTGATCGCTGAAAGCCGGCCGGCGGACCGCTGGCATGTGCTGCGGGTATCGATTCCCGCCGGGCTCTCACGTTATCTCGCTGAAAAGGGATCGGTTACGGTCGACGGCGTCAGCCTCACGGTGTCCTCGGTGAGCGCGCCCGGTGTTGGTGACGTGGAGCACTGGTTCGAGGTGAGCCTGATCCCAGAGACCCTCACGCGAACCATTCTCGGGGGAGTCGCGGTCGGCGAGAAGGTCAACATCGAGGTCGATGTCATCGCCAAGTACGTCGAACGACTGCTCGCAGCCGGTGAGCGGCGATGACGGCCTCCGGCATGGAGCCCGGCGGCAACGAGGGCCCGCGACAGGTGGACGGCGTCGTACTGGACACCGTGGACCGCGCGATCGCCGACATTGCGGCCGGCCGTGCCGTCGTGGTCGTCGACGACGCCGACAGGGAGAACGAGGGCGACATCATCTTCGCCGCGAGCAAGGCCACCCCGGCGCTGCTCGCGTTCACGATCAGGCATACCAGCGGCGTGATCTGCGTCCCGATGCTCGGCGAGGAACTGGACAGGCTGCAGCTGCCGCTGATGACCGCGCAGAACAATGAGCGGATGCGAACCGCGTTCACGGTCAGCGTGGATGCCAGGGACGGAGTGACCACCGGTATCTCCGCCGCGGACCGGGCGCGTACGGTCCGCACCCTGGTTGACTCAGCCACCGAGCCCTACGAGCTGGTCCGGCCAGGCCACGTGTTCCCGCTGAGGTACACCAGAGGTGGGGTGCTGCGCAGGCCAGGGCATACCGAGGCCGCGGTGGACCTGGCGAGGCTGGCCGGGCTCACGCCGGCCGGCGTTCTTGCCGAGGTGGTCAACGATGACGGCACCATGACCAGGCTGCCCGGGCTGCGCGAGTTCGCCGACGAGCACGGGCTCGCGCTCATCTCGATCGCCCAGCTCATCGAGTACCGCAGGTACTCCGAGCGGATGGTCACCCGCGTGGTGCAGACGACGGTCCCGAACGGCTACGGACAGTGGCGGGCGATTGGCTACCTGAACTCGATGGATGGTACCGAGCACCTGGCGCTCGTTCTCGGTGAAGTCGACCAGCCAGGCGAGAGCGGCGCGGCCGCGCCGGATGTGCTGGTGAGAGTGCACTCCGAATGCCTGACCGGCGACGTATTCGGCTCGCAGCGGTGCGACTGCGGCACGCAGCTGAACGCGGCCATGGCGGCGATTGCCGCTGAAGGCCGCGGCATCGTGGTGTACCTTCGCGGCCACGAGGGCCGCGGCATCGGCTTGCTCAGCAAACTGCGGGCCTACCAGCTCCAGGACGCGGGCGCGGACACGGTGGACGCCAACACCGAACTCGGGTTTCCCGTCGATGCGCGCGAGTACTCGACAGGCGGGCAGATCCTTGCCGATCTCGGCGTCAGCTCACTGCGTCTGCTGACGAACAATCCCGCCAAGATCAAGGGACTGTCCGACTACGGGCTCAAGGTGACCGGCACGGTCGCGCTCCCGGTCAGCGCCACGCCGCACAACCTGCGGTACCTGATCGCCAAACGGGACAGGCTCGGGCACCTGATCGAGCTCGCCGACTCGATCGATGGTGCTGCGGCCGCGAGCGCAGCGGCCGGGAGCGACCGGTGAGCGGTACCGGGCGGCCAGCCGCCCAGCCGGTGCGGGCCGCCGGCCTGCGGCTCGCGATCGTGGCCACGCGCTGGAATGCCGAAGTCACCGATGTCCTGCTGGACCGCGCCGTCGCAGCGGCACGAGCTTGCGGCGTGGAGTCCCCCTCGGTCGTGCGGGTGGCGGGCGCCTTCGAGCTGCCCGTCGTCGCCGCGGCCTTGGCCAGGCAGCACGACGCGGTGGCCTGCCTCGGGACCGTTATCAGGGGCGGCACGCCGCATTTCGACTACGTGTGCGACGCGGTTACTTACGGGCTCACCAGGGTGGCTCTCGACACCGGTACACCGGTCGGTAATGGGGTGCTGACCTGCGACACCCTGGCGCAGGCGATGGAGCGATCGGGCGGGTCAGGTAGTACGGAAGACAAGGGATGGGAGGCCGTGATCGCCGCGCTGGACGCGGCGCTTGTGCTGCGCGGGCTGTCTAGCCCTGGTCTGCCAGACCTGCGTGCGGCGTCCCAGATGGGCTGACCGGACCTCACCAGCGCCATGATCGACGTTAGGTTAACCTAACTTTGGCCGAGGGGACGCCATGGGAGGGAACTGCAGCTGATGCTCGCCACGTTCGTCATATTCCTGCGTGAGGGCGTTGAGGCGAGCATGATCGTCGCGATCCTGCTGGCCTATCTCAATCGCAGTGGCCAGCGGCGGCATTTCAGGGATGTCTTCGCCGGGGTGGCGGCCGCGCTCCTCCTGGCCGGCGCCGGCGGGCTGGCGGCCTACTTCACGATCCGCACCTATGCGGGCTCGAGAGTGCAGACGATCTTCGAGACAGCGACGTACCTGCTCGCCGCCGCCGTCCTCACCTACATGACATTCTGGATGCGCTCGCACGCCAGGGCGCTGAAGAGTGAGCTGCAGTCGCGGGTCGGCGCCGTGCTTGCGCCGCACCGCCAGGTCTCGGCTGCTAGTGGCACAAGCACGACGTTCCGTCAGGCCGTGGCTGTGCCCGGCGCGGGCGCGGTGGCCGCCGGCGGGGATGCCCCGGGTGAGGGCAGGGCCGCGGGTGCGGACAGCGTGACCGCGGCAGCCTCAGGCAGCGGGCTGGCCAGCGGCGGCCAGGACGAGGACGGGGCGATGAGCCGCAGAGCGCGGGCCGGCCTTGCGTTGCTCGCCTTCCAGGCAGTCGGCCGCGAGGGCGTGGAGACAGTCGTCTTCACGCTGGCTATCGCGTTCTCCACCAGCCAGCGAGGCGGCCTGCTGGCCGGAGCAGTGGCCGGGCTGGCGATCGCGATGGTGATCGCGTTCGTGATGTACCGGCTTGGCCACCGGATCAATATCGGGCGATTCTTCACGGTCGTCGGCGTGCTGCTGATGATCTTCGCGGCCGGCCTGCTCGTCGACGCCGTGCAGAACATGCAAGAGCTAGGCTGGCTGCCCGGCGCGTCGCACCAGCTCTGGCACACGGGCGCGATCTTGAACGAGGACAGCGCCATCGGCGATATCGCGCACAGTTTCTTCGGCTACGCACAGAGTCCCACCGTGCTGCAGGTTGTCGTCTACGGCGGCTATCTGGCGTGCGTCCTGTTCGCCTTCTTCAGCATTAGGCAGCGGATCCAGCGGCGTGCCGCCGCGCGGTGACCGTGGCCGACGCCGATGGCGCGAGTCGCTGAGCTACGCGGATCCGACGTACGCTGAGTTTCTAGCTGAGGGCGGGTGACTGAGCGTGCGAGACATCCTCGACCAGATCATCAAGTGGTGGGATGCCGATGAGACCTTCGGTCTGGCCACGGTGGTTCGGACGTTCAGCAGCGCGCCGCGGGAACCTGGTGCGGCGCTCGCCGTCTCGCGAGGCGGAGAAGTGGTGGGCAGCGTGTCTGGCGGCTGCGTCGAGGGGGCGGTCTACGAGCTAGCCGGCGACGTGATCGCGAGCGGCCAGCCGGTGCTCCAGCGGTATGGCATCAGTGACGACACAGCCTTCAGCGTGGGCCTGACGTGCGGCGGGATCATCGATATCTTCGTCGAGCCGGTCAGTAAAGAGCGGTACCCGGAGTTCGGTGACGTGGCCAGGGCGGTCTGGGCCGGTGAGCCGATCGCCGTCGGCACCGTAGTCGAGGGCCCCGGCACGCTTGGCGCCAGGCGCGTCATCTGGCCAGCGGACCGTGAGCCGCATATGTCAGGGACGCTCGGCTCGGGAGACCGCCTGGACCAGGCGACCGACGACGACGCCAGGGGGATGCTCGCGCAGGGACTGACCGCCGTCCGCCACTATGGCGCGGACGGTGAGCGGCGCATGGACGAGCTCTCCGTCTTCGTGCAGTCCTTCACGCCGCCCCCGCGAATGCTGGTCTTCGGGGCGATCGACTTCGCGGCGGCTGTGGCCAGGATCGGCAAGTTCCTCGGCTACCGGGTCACGGTCTGCGACGCCAGGCCGGTCTTCGCTACCACCGCCAGGTTCCCCGACGCGGACGAGGTGGTCACCGACTGGCCGCACCGCTACCTGTCGGGGATCACGACCGATGACCGCACGGTCATCTGCGTGCTGACGCATGACCCCAAGTTCGACGTGCCGGTCCTTGAGGTGGCGCTGCGGGCTCCGGCGGCCTACATCGGGGCCATGGGCTCCAGGCGAACCCACGAGGACCGCCTGGAGCGACTGGGCGAGGCCGGCCTGACGAGCGATGAGCTGGCTAGGCTCCGTTCGCCGGTCGGCCTAGATCTCGGGGCCCGGACGCCGGAGGAGACGGCGGTCGCGATCGCCGCCGAGCTGATCCAGCTCCGATGGGGCGGGTCAGGCAAGCCGCTGACTTCAACCGAGGGGCGTATCCATCACGACTGACAGCACCGGGCACCATGAGCAGCACTCAGCCCGGGTGGCGGGACTTCTGCTCGCTGCCGGGCAGGGAAGCCGGCTGGGGCGGCCCAAGGCGCTGGTAGAGATCGGCGGCCTGAGCCTGGCCGAGCGGGGCGTCGGGCTGCTGCGGGACGGGGGAGCGGACCCGGTCGTCGTGGTGACCGGCGCGGCGCCGCTGAGTCTGCCCGGCGTCATCACCGCGCACAATCCCGACTGGCAGACCGGGATGGGATCCTCGCTGCGGGAGGGCCTCCAGACCCTGCCGGCTGACCGCGACGCTGTGATTATCGCGCTTGTCGATCAGCCGCTGATCAGCCCGGAAGCCGTGCGGCGGCTGATCGCGGCGTTCCTCGCCGGTGCCGAGGTAGCGGTCGCCTGCTACCAGGGCCGCCCGCGCAATCCGGTGCTGATCGGCCGGGCGCACTGGGCCGACGCGGTGGCCGCTGCGCAAGGGGACGCGGGCGCCCGCAGTTTCCTGCGTGCCCGCCCGGAGCTCGTGACGATGGTGGAATGCGGCGACGTGGGGCGCCCTGACGACCTTGATACGCCGGACGACCTGCGCAGGATCGCCGCTCTCGTTGGCCGGGACGCGGCGGTGGCCGGCCGGGACTGAGTCCGATCCTGGCTGTAGTCAGGGCTCGAAGACCCGGATTCCCCAGGTGTGCGTCACGCTGTCGGCCGGCGCGAGCGTCAGCAGGCCGTCGCCGCTGACAAACGCGTTGGCCGGGCACGTCATCGGCTCGAAGGCCAGGGCCTTACGGCGCAGGCCTGGCGCGAGCGCATCGCCGGTGAAGACCTGAAGCCAGTTATAGCCTGGCCCCGCCCACAGCCCGAGCCGCATGCTCCCGCTGGCGAGCCTCGCCCAGGCCAGCCCTGACTCATCCCTGCTCAGCCCGGTCAGCGCATGATCAAGTTTGGTATCACCGATTGGCAGGGACGTCCGGAAGTCAAAGGGCGTGCCCGCGACGTCCTGGGCCGGTCCCGACGGTATGCCGCGGTCGTCGGTCGGCAGCCAGCGGGAGGCGGGGATCTGGAGCTCGCAATCGTCTATGACGGGCGCACCGGCGGTGAGGTACGGATGCGAGCCCGTCCCGTACGGCGCCGGCCGGGAACCCGCGTTGCAGGCGGAGATGGTGACGCGCAATCCCGACGCTGGCTCCAGCCGGTAGCTGACCGACAGCTCAAGGCAGAACGGGTAGCCTGGCCGGCCGTACAGGACATGAGACAGCGTGATCTGGCTGGCAGCGCCGTCGGCATCAGCAGCCTCGCCACGGGCCAGCGGGGCGGCCGGTTCCCAGTTCGCCCAGCGGGTCAGTCCGTGGATGGCATTGCCGCGCGCTGGCTCACTCAGATCGAGCTGATAGCTCGCGCCCCCGAATTCGTACTTGCCGCCGTCGATCCGGTTTGGCCACGGCAGCAGTAGCTGGCCAGCGCCGGCGGGCGGCAGCTCGTCGGGCTGGTACCCGGTGATCAGCCGCCTGCCCCGGTAGGTGAGCTCGCGCAGGCCTCCGCCAAGCTCGGTGACCGAGGCCTGATAGTCACCGGCGCGGATGTGGTGCTGTGCCCCCGTCAGCGGCCTTGGCGCAGCCGCCTGGGCGACGGACCGAGGGCGCTCGGGCGGCTGGTCCGCGGCGGGTACGGCGGACCTGGCTGACTCGGCAGGCTTGGTCATTGGTTCATCATCGCGGCATGGCCCTCGGACGTGGCTATCGGGGCGGCCGCACCGGGCGGTCTATGGCCTTGGTACCAGCATG
This sequence comes from Streptosporangiaceae bacterium, assembly GCA_036393895.1. Taxonomy (GTDB): domain Bacteria; phylum Actinomycetota; class Actinomycetes; order Streptosporangiales; family Streptosporangiaceae; genus Chersky-822. The sequence continues at coordinate 8,782 of DASWGE010000142.1, forward strand.
CCGGTCCTCACGGCGTCGGCGACAAGCACGCCGAACAAGTAGAAATACGCCGACTCCTCGTCACCGAAGACCCGTACCTCGTGCCTGGCGCCCGCGAGTGAGTTGAAGACCTCGAATCCCTCGGCCGTCCTGACCAGGCACATCGCGCCATCGACATCCTCGTTAATGGCGTAGGCGCCCGGTGGGATGGCGGCCTGGGCAGCCAGTTCCGAGAAGATCCGCTGGGTCGGAAGCCGCCGCCGCGCGGCCCGCCGCAGCCGCGGAGCCTGTTCCGTCGGGGCGGCGGTTTGACTGCTAGCTGCCGCCCGCGCCGCCGGCCCGTCGGCGACAGGCACCACCGCGATGTTCGCCGCCGGTACCGAGCCGTGGCCGTCTAGCAGTGATTGGGGGACCGCAGGCCGCGAAGAACTCCGCGCCTCGCTCACAGCCAGGCCTGGCACCCCGGAGGCGGCCGGCGCACCCTGGGCGGCGGCGGTCACGGCAACGAGCGGACGCTCCGCAAGTCCCTGGCTCAAGCCAGGCGACGCCGCGGAGTCGGGCAGCATCCCGGCTGCGCTGGCCTGGCCTTCCTGCAACGCGCCGTTGACCGGCGCGGCGTCGCCGGCCGGCGCAGGCAGCGGCACGCCATGAACGGGAGCTATCGGGTGTGGCGTCCATGATGGCGCCGCGGTCGTCGTGTCGGCCCCGTGCGTCGCGGCACTTGACGGCTCAGACAGGCCAGCCGCGCGCAAAGCCTCAGCTTCCAGCGGAAGCGGCGGTTCATCCCCGACGGGTACCCGTGCGAGCCCGTCAGAGATGGGCAGCGGGCTGAGCGATGCCGGCCGCGGATCCCAGCCGCTGCCAGCAGCCTGCCGCGTGAGCGGCAGCCGCTGCTCGACGATCTCGGTCACCTCCTGGCGTTGGGTAATCAGCTCGAAGACACCTCGGTCGACTTCCCAGTAGCCGAGCCGCTCGGCTAGGTACGCGTCGTGGCCCAGGTACGTGATATGCAGGCGGTCGGTGAGATCATCGAGTACGACGCAGCGCTCACCACGGAACATGCCGACCGGCCGCGACTCGTACAGCGACTGGACGTCGGCCCGGCTAACCCGCTTCCGCCAGTGTCCGGTCGCTGGCTCGAAACGGAGTTCCTCGGGCGGCGGGCACGCGGCGAACAACACTACCCCGGTCTCGTCAGGCCCGATGCCAGCCTCGTATGGCGCTCCCTGGAAGGTAGCAAGCAGCCGATATCGCATCTCGTTCAGACCCCCTCGGCTGGCCGCAGCCAGACCTGCCCGTCGTACCGTGCGATGAAGTCCTCCTGACCCGGGGCGATCCGGTAGATCTGTGCTCCGACCGGAATCGGCATCAGGTCCACGAAAAACTCCGGGATGGGCCGGCTAGGCCACGACGTGTAGCCCGTGCCGGTGAACGGCGGTTTGCCGGTCCAGTCGCCACCGCGCTCGGCTGAATACGGGATGTGATACACCTCGAGGGTCGCGGAGGTCCACCGCAGCACATACAGCTCGGTCAGGTCAGGACGGAACTCAGAGCCGTCGTAGCCGAGGTCAAGTGCGGTGTAAAAATCAGCTGGGTCAGCGAACGAGGTATCAGCGGCGCGGTAAACGAATCCGGCGATGACTGCGCGCCGGCCCGTGAGGTAGGGCTCGACAAGCCGGGGCGGGATCGGCTTCTGCATCAGCGTCCCCGTCTCGATCGCTGGCAGTTCCTGAGAAATATTCCGCACGCGCTCCCCTGTGATCTGACTGATGCTTCAATGAAACTCTCAAAACGCAAGTTACGTGCCCCACTTGCGCAGAGAACTACAAGTGCATCGGGCGCCAGATTACTAGTGCCTGATCAGTCCGGGTCGCCACGACTGGCGCAGGATGCCACATTGCGCCCGGCAGCCGCGTTGCGAGGAGTGCCAAAGGACCCTGCAGAATGCGCCGTTGGCCCCGAACTACAGTGGGGCTGTGCTTAGGATCAGCGGCCCCGACCCGTCGTTTCGTGACGACGACGGCTCGGCGGACCGTGGCGTCACTGAGGCACTGCAGGCATTCGCCGCAAGCCGGGGAAGCGAGCGGGCGGCGCTGACGGCGCTCGCGTCCAGCCGGCTACTGGTCCCGGTGGTTGCCGTGCTGGCGGAGCGGAGCGGGCCGGCGGAGCAGGCGTCGGAGATGGCCATGCCAACGCTGATCGGGCTCGACGGCCGCCGCGCGATACCCGCGTTCACCTGCCTGGACTCGATGCGCGGCTGGCGAGCCGACGCCCGCCCGGTTGCCGCGGCCGCTGACCGAGTCTGGCAGGCCGCTGCTGCGGATTGCTGCGCGGTCATCATCGACGTGGCCGGGCCTGTCCCGCTCGCGGTCGAGGGTGCCAGGCTGGCGGCACTTGCCCAGGGCCAGCCGGTCCCGGCTCCGTGCACCGATTCCGACGTGCATGAGATCGTGACCGACGTGCTCGCCGGCCAGCTGGCGGTCGCCGCATTCGAGCTGCGGCCTGGCGGCCCAGAGCACGATCTGGTGATTGCACTGACCCTGTCCAGCCAAAGCGCAGGGCACGACGTCGCCGATCTCGCCGCCGGACTCGGGAACGCGGTGATGGCGCGTCTCGGCGGCCGGCTGCGGCGCGGCATCGCGATCTTCCTCGGCGGCGCTGCTGGCCCGGGGGAGCGACCCCCCGGAACCCCCCGCGCTGGCGCGCCAGCGTGATCGCGGGCCGGTCGCCGGTCATGGCAAGATCGACTGCATGCTGCGCTGGCTAACCGCGGGAGAGTCCCATGGCCGGGCGCTGGTGGCCATTTGCGAGGGCATGCCGGCCGGAGTCGAGGTCACAACGGCCGACGTGGCCGCGGCGCTGGCCCGCAGGCGCGCGGGCTACGGCCGGGGCGCCCGGATGAAGTTCGAGCAGGACGAGGTGGAGATCACCGCCGGCGTCCGGCACGGGCGCACGCTCGGCGGACCGGTCGCGATCACGGTGGCGAACTCGGAGTGGCTCAAATGGGAAGCCGTCATGTCGCCCGACCCGGTGCCCGCGGCCGAGCTGGCCGGGCTGGCCAGAAACGATCCGCTCACCAGGCCGCGTCCCGGTCATGCCGACCTTGCCGGGATGCAGAAGTACGGCCACGACGACGCCAGGCCAGTGCTTGAACGAGCCAGCGCCAGGGAAACCGCAGCCCGGGTGGCTATCGGCGAGGTAGCCAGGAGGTTTCTGACGCAGGCACTGGGCGTTGAGGTCCTCAGCCACGTCGTCGCGCTCGGCGGGATCAGCGTCGAGGCACGCACGCTGCCGCGACCCGGTGACGAGGAGACGGTGGACGCCGATCCTGTGCGCTGCCTGGACGCCGCGGCGAGCGCGGCGATGGTCGCCGAGATCGACGCGGCCCGCAAGGACGGTGACACGCTCGGCGGCGTGATCGAGGTCGTCGTCCACGGCCTGCCTCCGGGCCTGGGAAGCCACGTGCACGCCGACCGCAGGCTTGACGCCAGGCTGGCCGGGGCCATGATGAGCATCCACGCGATCAAGGGGGTGGAGATCGGCGACGGCTTCGCGTCGGCCGCCAGACGCGGCTCGCAGGCGCACGACGAGATCGAGCCAGGGCCTAGCGGCGTGCGCAGGCTGACTAACCGCGCGGGGGGGATCGAGGGCGGGATGAGCACCGGGAACCCGATCAGGGTGCGGGCGGCGATGAAGCCGATCTCGACTGTGCCTCGCGCGCTGTCCACGGTCGACGTGCGCACGGGCGAGCTTGCGAAGGCCATTAACCAGCGCAGCGATGTGACCGCGGTTCCCGCCGCTGGCGTCGTCGCAGAGGCCATGGCCGCGCTGGTGATCGCCGACGCCGCGCTGGAGAAGTTCGGCGGCGACAGCGTCACCGAGACCCGCAGGAACGTCGCCGGCTACCTCGAGTCCCTGGTGATCCGATGAGCACGCCGCAGTCAGTCCCGGCAGCCGCCAGGCGGGCGGCGAGCGCAGCCGCACCGGTCGCAATCCTGATCGGCCCGCCAGGGTCAGGCAAGACCACCGTCGGTGCGCTGCTGGCGGCCCGGCTCGGCGTCGGCTTCACCGACACCGACGCGGACGTAGCGGCGGCCGCGGGCAAGCCGGTCAGCGACATCTTCGTCGAGGACGGCGAGCCCGCGTTCAGGGAACTGGAGCGGGCCGCGGTCGCGCAAGCCATCGACCGATCTACCGGGGTGATCGCCGTGGGGGGCGGCTCGGTGCTCGATCCGCGGACCCAGGCCGGGCTCGCGGGGCACGCTGTCGTCTACCTGGAGACCGGCTTTGCCGCTGCGGCCAAGCGGGTCGGGCTCAGCCAGGCCAGGCCGCTGCTGATCGGCAACCCGCGCGCGACCTTGAAGATCCTGCTCGACCAGCGGATCCCGGTGTACCAGCGGCTCGCGACGATCACTGTCGGCACCGATGACCGCCAACCAGCGGACATCGCCGCCGACATCGCAGCGCAGCTGGCCGGATCATGACCGCGACGAGGATCCCGGTCGGCGGTGAGCGGCCCTACGACGTCGTGGTGGGCCGCGGCATCACCGCGTCCGAGCTCCCGGCGCTGGTCGGCGACCGGGCCGCAGTGGTCGTCCTGATCTACGCGGAGGGTCTCGAGGCGCTGGCCGGCCGGGCCTGCGAGGCGCTGGCGGACGCCGGATTTGTCGTCCGGCCCGAGCCGGTTCCGGCCGGCGAGCAGGCGAAGGACATCGGCGTGGCAACGGCACTATGGTCGCGGCTGGCAGCGCACCGGGTGTCCCGTTCCGACGCGATAATCGGGCTGGGCGGCGGCGCGGTCACCGATCTGGCCGGGTTCGTCGCAGCGACGTGGCTGCGCGGGGTGCGCGTCGTGCTCGTGCCGACCACGCTGCTCGCGATCGTGGACGCGGCGATCGGCGGCAAGACAGCGATCAACATCGCGGCCGGCAAGAACCTGGTCGGAGCGTTCCATCCGCCGGCCGGAGTGCTGGCCGACCTGGAGACGCTGACGAGCTTGCCTGCCCGCGAATACGTCAGCGGGATGGCAGAGGTGATCAAGGCCGGGTTCATCGCCGACCCGGCGATACTCGACCTGATCGAGCAGGACCCCGCGGCAGCGGCGGTGCCTGGCGGGCCGCACGAGCGCGACCTCGTTACGCGCGCCATCCGGATGAAGGCCGCCGTAGTCGCCGCCGACCTGCGGGAAGCCGGGCAGCGGGAGATGCTGAACTACGGCCATACGCTGGGCCACGCGATCGAGCGTGCCGAGCACTACGCAATTCCGCATGGCGAAGCGGTCGCGGTCGGCATGATGTTCGCCGCCGCCGTGGGCAGGCTGGCTGGCCGGCTCGACGAGCCTACTGCGACGCGGCACGGCGAGGTCCTGGCTGCCGTCGGCCTGCCGACGAGGTACGGCGGCGGCTCTTGGCCGCTGCTGCGGGAAGCGATGGCGGTCGACAAGAAAACGCGCGGCCAGCACCTGCGGCTCGTGGTACTGGACGGGCTGGCCAGGCCCGGCATCCTGACCGACCCGCCTGAGGACCTGCTCGCCCGCGCCTACACGGAGGTCTGACATGCGGACGGTCCTCGTTCTCAACGGGCCGAACCTGGCCAGGCTCGGGTCGCGGGAGCCAGAGGTCTACGGCACCGCGACGCTGGAGGACCTGCGGGCGGCGTGCGCTGCCACGGCGGCCGACCTCGGGCTGAGCATCGACTTCCGGCAAACCGACGATGAGTCGGAACTAATCGCATGGGTGCATGAGGCAGCGGACGGGCAGCTGCCGATCGTGCTGAACCCGGCCGCATTCACCCATTACTCCTACGCGCTGCGCGATGCGCTCGCGATGCGAACGGCGCCGCTGGTCGAGGTGCACATCTCCAATCCGGCGGCACGGGAGGAGTTCCGCCATATGTCAGTCGTGGCGGGAGTCGCCGACGGGACGATCGCCGGTTTCGGGTTCGGCTCCTACCAGCTGGCCCTCCGCGCGATCGCCGGCCTGCTGGCTGGTGACGGCTGACAAGCCGCCAGCTACGATGCCGTTGTCCGGTCACGGCGTCCACTGGAGATTTTGTTGCGCATCGGAATGTCACTGAACTATGCGGGTGGCTTTGCGGAGACGGTCGCGGAGCTCGCCGACTACGAGAAGGCCGGCCTGGACATAGTCTTCGTGCCCGAGGCGTACAGCTACGACGCCGTCAGCCAGCTCGGGTACGTCGCCGCCAGGACCGAGCGGCTTCAGCTCGCCTCAGGGATCATGCAGCTCTACACGAGGACCCCGACGCTCATTGCGATGACGGCCGCCGGCCTCGATTACGTGTCGGGCGGCCGGTTCAACCTCGGCATCGGCGTCTCGGGACCGCAGGTGATCGAAGGCTGGCACGGCGTGCCATACGACGCGCCGATCGGCCGGACCCGCGAGACCATCGAGATCTGCCGGGCCGTGTGGCGCAGGGAGCGCCTGGTGCACGACGGCAAGCACTACCAGATCCCGCTGCCGGCCGGCCGGGGCACCGGACTCGGGAAGGCGCTCAAGCTGATCAACCACCCGGTGCGGGACCGGATCCCGATCATCTTGGCGGCGGTCGGGCCGAAGAACACGGCGATGGCCGCCGAGCTGGCCGAGGGCTGGCAGCCGATCTTCTACTACCCTGAGAAGGCGGCCGGCATCTGGGGAGCAGCGCTGGCGGCCGGTCAGGCCAAGCGGGATCCATCGCTGCCGGCGCTCGACATCATCGCCCAGGCCAGCTTGGCGATTGGCGATGACGTATCTGACCTGGTCGAATTCGGCCGCCCTGTGCTCGCTTTGTATATCGGCGGGATGGGGGCACGCGGGCAGAACTTCTACACCAAGCTGGCCTCGGACTACGGGTACCCGGACGAAGCGATCGCGATTCAGGACGCTTACCTGGCCGGCCGCAAGGACGAGGCGGCCGCGCTCGTGCCACGATCACTGCTCGAGGGAATCTCGATCATCGGCCCGAAGTCGCATGTCGCCGAGAGGATCGCGGCGCTGAAAGAGGCGGGCGTCACGACCCTCAACATCCAGCCGATGGCGTCTACTCATACGGACCGGGTGCGGCTGGTCGAGCAGATCAAAGAGATGGCCAACTGACTGGTGTCGATTCGCGGCAGCGCCGTTCGATCACCTTCGGGAAGCGCTACCGGTTGCCGAGCGTGATTTCATCGCGCGCCGGATGGCGGATCTCACCCCTGGCTGAGCCCTAGGTACAGTCGAACCATGCCTGCCGAACGCGCGGGGCGCGCCGACAGCACTGACGATGTGCGAATCGTGGTGCTCGGCGCCGGGTTCGCCGGGCTTAACGCGCTCGACGAGCTCGCCAAGCTGGCCAGGGGCAGGCGCACCGAGCCACCCGCACCGCGGCTGCGGCTCACGCTGGTCGATCGCAACTCCTACAGCACGTTCCAGCCGCTGCTCTATCAGGTGGCGACGGCGGGGCTGACCTCGGCCGACGTCGCCTACCCGGCCTGGACCGCGGTCCGTAAGGCGGGATCAGGATTCCGCAAGGGCGAGGTGACCGGTCTTGACACGGACGCGCGGCAGGTGCTGCTCGCCGACGGATCGGTACTCGGCTACGACTACCTGATCCTGGCGACGGGCGTCAGCGCGGCTTTCTTCGGCGTGCCGGGGGCGGCCGAGCATGCCTTGAGCTTGTACACCAGGCGCGACGCCATCGTCCTGCGCGATCACCTGATGGCCGAACTCGAGCGGCGGAGCCTGACCGGCGAAGCAGGGGACCTTGCGATCACCGTGGTCGGAGGCGGCGCCACCGGGGTCGAGCTGGCCGGAACCCTCGCTGAGCTACGGAACATCGCGCTGCCCGCCTCCTTCCCGCAGATGGACCCCGACCGAATGCAGATCAGGCTGATCGAGATGGGTCCGGCACTGCTTGCCCCGTTCGCCGAGCCGCTGCGGGAGTACGCGCGGGCCGAACTGCTCGCCCGGGGCGTGGAGGTCATGCTCCGTACCAAGATCAGTCAGGTGGCTCCACGCGAGGTAGTGATCGACCGAGACGAGAATCGTGCGGCGCGTGACGCGCTGGTGAGCGATCTCACTGTCTGGGCCGCCGGGGTAGCGGCGCCCGAGTGGGTCGGCAAGCTCGGTCTGCCGACGGGCCGCGCCGGCCGGATCCGCACCGGTCCTGACCTGCGGGTCGTCGGCCAGGACCGGATCTTCGCTGCCGGAGACATCGCGATCATCGACGGCGACCCGCAGCCACAGCTCGCTCAGCCTGCCATCCAGCACGGGCGGCATGCGGCGATCCAGATCAGGCGCCTGCTGGCCGGGCAGCCCACCCAGCCGTTCCGATACAAGGACAAGGGCATCATGGCCACGATCGGCCACCGATCGGCCGTAGTCGAGCTGCCTAGCCGGGTCCGCGTTAAGGGCACGCTGGCCTGGCTGGCCTGGCTCGGGCTGCACCTGATAGAGCTGCTAGGCGGCAGGAACAGGATCTCGGCCATGGTCAACCTGTCCTGGCGGTACCTGACCTGGAGCCGCGGCGGGGGCGTGATCATCGGCGACGACCCAGTGCGCGGCGCCTGAGCCGCGCTCGAATTAGCCTGTGCGAGCCGGGTGGATCCCGGGATTGACCCGGGATAACCGGGTGGATGCCGGGATCGACCCGCTGGCCCGAGGCATCTAAGGTGCGGATATGCCGCAGATGCATACCGCTCGGCGGGACCGGGCCGCCGCCGCTGCCCTGAGCCTCGGGGCCGACGCAGTCCTGATCACCAGCGGTGTCAACGTCCGCTACCTGACCGGCCTGGTTAGTTCCAACGCCGCCTTGCTGCTGCCGGTCCAGGGTCCGGCAGTGCTCGGCACCGATTCCAGGTACGCCGGTACCGCCGAGCGGGAGTGCGAGGACATCGAGCTCGTGATCGAGCGGGAAGTCGAATCCGCGCTCGTCAGGCGGGCACTTGCCGACGGGCTGCGCACCATCGCCTTCGAGGACCAGGCGATGACCGTGCGCAGCTACCGCGAGGTTTCCGGCGGCGAGCCGGGGGTCGGGAGCCAGCGGCGGCCCGAGCTTGTGCCGCTGGGAAGCGCGATAGACGAGTTGCGGATGGTCAAGGATGAGGCCGAGATCGGCTTGATCGCGCGGGCGTGCACGATCACCGCCGAGGCGTTCTCCGCGGTGCTTGACCGGCTATTTCCCGGCGTGACCGAGCGGGAGTACGCACTGGCGCTGGAACGGGCAATGGTAGACCTCGGTGCGGAGGCCCCGGCATTCGACAGCATCGTGGCATCGGGCCCGCACGGGGCGATCCCGCATCATGTTCCAGGCGACCGGGAATTCGCGATCGGGGACCTGGTGACAATTGACTGCGGGGCCAGGTTCGGCGGCTACCACGCGGATATGACCAGGACGGTGGCGCTCGGCAAGCCGGCGGCCTGGCAGCGGGAGATCTACCAGATTGTCGCTGATGCGCAGGCCGCCGGAATCGCGGCAGCATGCGCTGGCGCCGATGTGAAGGAGGTCGATGCCGCTGCGCGTGAACTGATCGCGGCGACCGGACATGGCGAGCATTTCGTGCACGGGCTCGGTCACGGGGTCGGGCTTCTGATCCACGAGGCACCGATCATCTCCTCAGGGCGGGCCGGTACACTACAGGACCGGGTTCCGATCACCATCGAGCCCGGCATTTACCTGGCTGGCGCGGGCGGCGTCCGCATTGAGGACACGCTCGTTGTCCGCGCAGGAGCCGGGGCGGCGGGATCGGCTCAGCCGCTCACCACGATCACCAGGGAACTGCTCGTCCTCTAGGCACGTGCCGCACCGGCCGGATGCCAGGAATCGGCGGTCCCGACGCATGCAGGAGAAGCAACACACGTGGCCACCACGAACGACCTCAAGAACGGCATGACCCTCAGCATCGACGGCCAGCTCTGGAATGTCGTTGAGTTCCAGCACGTCAAGCCAGGCAAAGGCGGCGCGTTCGTCCGCACCAAGCTGAAGAATGTCCTGAGCGGCAAGGTCGTCGACCGGACATTCAACGCCGGGGTCAAGGTCGACGTCGCGAACGTGGACAAACGCGAGATGCAGTACCTGTATCGCGAAGGTGACGAGTTCGTCTTCATGGACACGCGGGATTACGACCAGCCGCGCGTCCCCGCCGTGACCGTCGGCAGCGCTGCCGGCTATCTGCTCGAGGGACAGGCTGTAACGGTCGCCTTTAACGAAGGCTCTGCGCTGTATCTCGAGATGCCGGCCGCGGTGGAGCTGACCGTCAGCCAAACCGATCCTGGCCTGCAGGGAGACAGGTCGACGGGCGGAACGAAGCCGGCGACGCTGGAGACCGGCGCTCAGATCCAGGTGCCGCTGTTCATCACCACTGGCGAGAAGATCAGGGTCGACACCCGCACCGGCGACTATCTCGGCCGGGCGTGAGGATGCCTGAGTTGGCCGGGCCAGCCGCCAGGGCTGAGGGCGCCGGTCGGCCCGCGGCAACCGGGAGCGACAGTGGCAGCGCGCAGTAAGGCACGCAAGCGTGCGCTTGACATCTTGTTCGAGGCTGAGATGAGGGGTGAGTCGCCGCTGACCGTCCTCGAGGCAAGGACCATCCGGGCAGAGCCGCCGGTGAGCGAGTACGCCGCCGAGCTTGTCCGGGGCGTGCAGGCCCACCGGGACGAGATCGACAGGTTGCTGGCCGAGAACTCGCGCGGCTGGTCCCTGGACCGGATGCCCGCAGTGGACAGGAACATCCTGCGGATCGGCGGGTACGAGCTGCTGTTCGGCACCGAGGTGCCTCCGGCGGTTGCGATCAGCGAGGCGGTGCTGCTGGCCGGAGACCTGTCAACCCACGCGTCGCCCGCGTTCGTCAACGGGCTGCTCGCGCGCCTGCTGGAGCTCAAGCCAAAGTTGTCCGAGGCATCAGGAACCGAGGATTCCTGATGTCAGAAGCTGGCGCTACAGTCAGCTAGCAGGGAGGCCAGCTGCGGCTGGAGGGCCAAGTAGCAGCCGCAGGAGACAGTGGATCAGGCAGGCGCGCCGGACGATACGGGCTGTCACATCCTGCACATAGACATGGACGCTTTCTATGCCAGCGTCGAGATCAGGGACCGCCCGGAGATCGTTCGCCAGCCGGTCATCGTGGGGCATACCGGCGGCCGGGGCGTCGTCCTGTCAGCGAACTATGTCGCCCGCGGCTTCGGCGTCCGATCTGCCATGCCTGTCGCCAGGGCGCAGCGGCTCTGCCCGCACGCCGTGTTTGTGGCGCCGCGGCACGGATTGTACGGCGCGGTCTCACGCGAGGTCATGGCGATCTTCCGGTCGGTGACTCCTGAGGTCGAGCCGCTCTCGCTCGACGAGGCGTTCTTGGACATATCCGGCGCTGTACGCCGACTGGGCGCGCCCGCCGCGATCGGCGGGCTGATCCGGCGTCAGGTGCGCGATGAACTCGGCATCACCTGCTCGGTGGGCATCGCGTCAACCAAGTTCGTAGCGAAACTTGCCTCTGTCCACTGCAAGCCTGATGGCATGCTCGTCATCCAGGCTGACCGCGTGCTCGAGTTCCTGCACCCGCTGCCGGTATCCGCGCTGTGGGGAGTAGGCGCGCGCACCGCCAAGGTCCTCGCCAGGCTGGGCCTGCGTACCGTCGCTGACCTAGCCAACGCACCGGTCTCGACGCTTGAGCGAGAGCTTGGCCCGGCGACAGCGGCGCACCTGTCCGCGCTTGCCTGGGGGCGAGATGAGCGCAAGGTCGTGACCGGCACCCACGACAAGAGCATTGGCGCGGAGGAGACCTTCGGCACCGACATTGGCGATCCAGAACTGATCCGCCGGGAGCTGCTGCGGTTGGCCGGGCGGACAGCCCGCGGGCTTCGTTCGTCCGGTTATGTGGCGAGGACGATCTCGGTCAAGCTGCGCCGCGCCGATTTCAGCACGATCACCCGATCCCGCACGCTCTCGGAGCCGACCGACGTGGCGCAGAAGATCTACGCGACCGCCTGCGAGCTGTATGCGGCCTCAGGCGTCGCCGACGGCGTGCTGCTCAGGCTCGTCGGCGTGCGGGCCAGCGGCCTGTCGCCGGCCAGCCAGGCCGGGACGCAGCTGGCCCTCGGCGAGCGAGCCGATACGTGGCGTCAGGCCGAGACCGCGATGGACAGGATCACCCGCAGGTTCGGGTCTGGCGCGCTGCGCCCAGGATCGCTGGTTACTAGAGGGGACGACCCGGATCAGCAGTGGCGGGAGTGAGGAGGAGTTTCTGCTGTGACGTGGCCGGCCGCGAGTTTGCCGATGTCTGGTGCCTGGTCTGCCGTCCCCTTCCACAGAACGCGCTGGCACTCGTATTCTGGGGGATAGCCAGCAGCCCATAGGATAGGCAGGCGCGAGCAACTGGGAGGCACCGTGCCGCTTTCTGAGCACGAGCAGCGCCAGCTCGAGCAGATCGAGCAGGCGCTCTATGCCGAGCATCCACGGTTTGCGAAGGCCGTGCGGGCGGCTGACCCGCGAGTGCACTATAAGCGCCGGGTGGTTTATGCCGTCGTCCTGTTCGTAATCGGAGTGGCTCTGCTCCCGGTCGGCGTCTCCACCAACAACATCGCGATCAGCGTCGTCGGCTTCGTGATCATGCTGGCATCGTGCTACTGGGCGGCAATGAGCTACCGGCGGATGAACGGCTTGGCGACAGGCAAGATCCAGCTCAAGGAGCGACGGGCAGGCCGCAAGGACAAGCTGGGCGGCAAGCGGTCAGCCGGCGGCCTCGGCGAGCGGCTCGATGAGCGCTGGCGCAGAAGACAGCAGGGCAGGGACCGCTAGCTGCTAGCCCTCGCCTGCGGCTGGCATCCAGCCCGTCAGCAATCCGGCAGCCTGCCGGAACCAGGCTCGCAGCGGCCGGAGCGTGGAGGCCGGGAGCAGCCTGGCGCGCCATCGGGTACCCTTACTCGCCCCGCGGGCAAGGCCGTGGCGCACGGCGCTGACATCGGCGCGGATGGCACCAGCGGCGCCCGGCGCGGGAGCATAACGGGCCCGCTCGACGACCGCGGCAACCCGGCCGATGGCCTGCCTGGCCTGCTCATCGAGGCCCGAAACCGAACCTATCCGTCTGGCCACTGCACGCGGCGATTCGCTCAACCGGCATGGCAGGCCATAGTCATCGAGATCAGCACAGAGTTCCTGCCAGGCTGCGGCGGCAAGCGCTGCGTCGCCGGCCGCCGAGCGCCAGCGTCGGCGGCGGGTGACCACGCGGGTCCCGCCGGGCAAGACGACGGCCAGGACCACCACGGCCAGTGTGATCCACCCGACCGGCGTGCCGCCCCGGGGCAGGCTTCCTGGAAGCGCACTGCCTGACGTGCCCGGCAGGCGCACATGCCCTGAAAGATCTGCTGTGGCGGCGGACGAGGGCGCCGAGGATGAGCCGCCTCGACCGCCGGCACCGCCGGTCGAGTTGCCGCCGGCACCGGCGTTATACACATACGACGGTTCCACGGCGGTCTGCTGGCCGCCTAGCCCACCCGGTGTCGGCTCGAACCGCAGCCAGCCGGCGCCGCTGAAGTACAGCTCGGGCCATGCGTGGGCGTCGGCCGTGGTAACCACCCAGGTTCCGTTCGCGTGCTGCTGGCCTGCCGTATAGCCGATGGCGATCCTGGACGGGATGCCGATGAGCCTGGCGAGCACGGCCATGGCGAACGCGAACTGCTGGCAGAAACCCTGCCGGGTCGTGTTCAGGAAGGACAGCAGGCCAGCTGGGCTGTTAGGGACGCTGGACTGCAGCGAATAGGAGAACCGGTTCGACAAGAACCACTGCTCAAGCGCTACCGCCTTGGCGAAGGCGGTGGGCTTGCCCTTAGTGACCCGCAAGGCGATCTCCCTCAGCTGCGGGGTCACGCTGGACTTGAAGCCCAGGTAGGAGCGCCTGATCGAGGTTGGTATCCGCCCGGTGGCCGCTAGCGTCGATGCGGTCGGCTGGACCTGTCCGCTCGTCACGGTGTAGTGCAGGGCCTCGGTGGTAGCGTCAGCCGAGTAGATCATCAGCGTTTCTGGCGACTCGCGCCAAGAGCCGGCAACATGTACGCGGATCGGCCAGTAAGGCGCGGGAAGGAAGTCGATCGGGCCGGAGAAGCCGCCCCCCTGCGGGATGGTGATCGTGCTGGTGACGATGCTCTGCGGCGTGCCGGCCGCCAGCCCCGGTGCCGGGATCAGCGGCCCCGGGCCCACCCGCGTGCCTCCGGTTGGCCGGACGAGATCCCACTTACTCGTCAGGCTGTCATAGTTCAGCACATAGACCTGCAGGTAGTTTGCCGGGTCGTCGATGGTCGTCCGGTACGTCAGCACCGGCTGCGGCGATGACCTGGTCAGCAGGCCGTGCAGCTCGGCGACCGGGTCTGGTAGGCCAACGCCGTGTGCGCCCCCGCCGCCCCCGCCGCCGCCCCCGCCGCCGAAGAGCTGGTGCAGAGTCAGGGCCGGCAGCAGCAGCGGCGCTACCAGGGCGGCGCAGACGGCGGCCATGCCGATCCGCCGCCCGGTGGCGGCCAGTGCTCCCATGTCCGCCCCGGCGAGCCTTTCGTCCTCGCCTGCGTAATGCCAGACCGTGACGACCCGGCCCCAGCCGCGCAGGCGGCTGCGGCCGTCAGCCGCGAGCAGCGCCAGGTACCCGATGGCAGCGAGGAGGAACGCGATCGCGGCGGACAGCCCTCGCAGGTTCGCTGTCGTCGCGATCGGGGCCATGAAGACCACCAGGAGCGGCAGGCCGGCGATCGCTGGCCGGTGCAGCCGGACGGCGAGGAAGTCAACGGCGATGGCGGCGAGGCCGATGCTGCCGGCCGCAAGCAGGATTACGCCGCTGCTGGCGGGGACCGGCGGCGCGAACCGGCTGGCGGAAGCGCCGTCGCTGGCCAGCTTCGCCAGGTGGTGTACCGAGCCGGGAGTCGGTATGACGGCAAGGAAGGACTGCCTCGCCGCGTGCAGCAGGTTCAGGTAGAGCAGGAGGGCGGCCAGGTACGTCGCCAGGCCAGCCACCGCTCGGAGCGGGCGAAGTCCGGACGCGCTAACTGCGCATAGCAGGATAATGCCGCCCCCGATCGCCTTGAGGAACGGGGACTGGGCGGTGAGCATTGGTACGGCGGCAAACGCGGTGAGAAGCGTCGCGCCGATCGCGGCCGGTCCTGGGCTGATCCTCGTCAGGGTGCCGGCGAGTGCCACGACAATCACCGCGCCGATGGCCTGGACCATCCAGGCCGCTCCGTTTATCAGGCTGAATTCGGAGACCGAAGCAAGTATGACCGCGAGAGCGGCCGCGATCGTCAGCCGGTGATTCATCGCGCTGCCGTCCCGAGTCGTGACTGGCCCGCTGGCTGCAGATTGTTGCCGAGCCTGGGCAGCTGCTGCCACGCGACCGCCAGCGGCGTGACCGCGTCGACGCTGATCACTCGCCAGCCGGCGGCGCGGAGGATTGCCGCGCTGGCTGCCGTCTCGGTCGACCGCGTCTCGGCCGATCGCTTCTCCGCCGGCCACGTTTCGGTGCGCCGGACTGCTCCGTCCTGCCCGCTGGCCGCGGTCACGAGCTCGGAGGCGCCGCCATTTCCGGATTCGTCGCCGTTCTTGTCGCGGTGCCCGTTGTGCCTGCCGTCGCCGCCACCGGAAACGGTGGCCAGGCCCGGCTGGCTGGCCTCGACCGGCTCGTCGGCCTGACCGTTCCTAGCCGACTGGGTGGCCCAGGTTGACACTGCAAGCAGAAGCGCGATTCCCTGCCTGCCGTGGCGCCGCGCGGTAGCTATCTCCGTGGCCGCGTCGGCCGAGAGCCGACCGGCGATTACGACAAGCAGCCCGCCTTCAATGGTGCTAAGCGCGGCAGTCGACCTGGCGAAGTCGTGATTGCGCGAGGTCGACACCACCGACAGCGCGTCCAGCAGGACGTCCTCGAACATGGCCGGCCCGGCCAGCGGGCCGGCATCGGTCAGCAGGTGGCCGTCAAGGCCGGAGCGGGCTAGATGCACGCCGATCGATGCGGCGGCGCTCACGGCGAACTCGAACGATGAGCTCGGACCGGTTCCGGCATGGGCGCTCCGCCGGGAGTCCAGGATCACCACCGCCCGGTCCTGCCACCGCTGTTCCTCGCGCCGCACCATGAGCTCGCCGTACCTGGCCGTGGACCGCCAGTGCACCCGGCGCAACTCGTCGCCGTCCCGGTAAGCGCGCGGGATCACGTCGTCATCCCCGGCCGCGGCTGTCATCCGGGTCCTGCCGTCGCCGTCGCTCGACCAGCTTCCAGTGGTCGAGGCAGCAGTCAGTGGCACGATCTTCGGCGTGACCGTCAGCGTGCTCTTGCTGGCGAAGTTCGCAGTCAGCTCCACCAGGCCGAACACGTCGGCGATCCTGACCCGCATGGGCCCGATCACGAACTTGCCGCGCAGGTCCGAGCGGAGCTGGTAGCTGACCTCACGGGAACCGCTTCGCTCAATGCCGTTCAGCACGTACCGCGGCCTGGATCCGAGCGAATAGGGGATGGTCTCCTCGGCGAGCAGCAAGCCCGTGGATATCCGGCTCACGTTATCCAGCCTGACCAGCACCGTGGCTAGCTGGCCAGGCGCGACCCGCGGCGGAGTGATCTGGCGCTCGCACCGGAGCTGGTAGCGGGCCCGGCGAGCTGCCAGGGCGGAAAGCACGGGCAAGCTGATCAGCAGGACGCCGACGCTGATCATCGGATGACTGCCCAGGATCAGCCCGGCCAGGATTCCGACGATGCCGGCGGCGAGGAACGATGCCCCGCGGACCGTGAACCAGGCGAGAACCGACCGCATCGCCGCCTCCTTCTCGCTGCCCAGTAATCTACGTCGTCTTAATAACCGCTGCCAGGGCAGCGAGCGCCCGTCTGCCTGCTACCTACCCGGAAGCGGCATCCGCTCGATAATCTTCGCGAGCACCTTCTCGGGCTGCTCGCGGCCGACGACCGCCTCGGCCGTGGGCAGCAGCCGGTGGGCAAGCACAGGCCCGGCGAGCTCCTGCACATCGTCCGGGATCACGAAGCTGCGGTCCTCAAGCGCCGCATAGGCACGGCTTGCCCGCAGCAGGTGCAGCGCAGCTCGCGGCGATGCTCCGAGCCGCAGGGCCGGCGCGGTCCTGGTGGCGGCGATGATGTCGATGATGTACTGGCGAACCTGCTGGGCGACGTGAACCTCGCGCACTGCGGCGATCAGCGCCCGCACGTCGCCCGCGTGGGCGGCGGGCTGTAGATCGTCAAGCGGCGAGCTCGAGCCGTGCGTGGTGAGCATCGCGGCCTCAGCGGCCATATCGGGATAGCCGATCGAGATCCTGGCGGTGAACCGGTCGCGCTGGGCCTCAGGGAGGGGATAAGTGCCTTCCATCTCGATCGGGTTTTGCGTAGCGATCACCATGAAAGGCGGCTCAAGCGGATAGGTCACGCCGTCGACCGTGACCTGGCGCTCTTCCATGCCCTCGAGCAACGCGGACTGCGTCTTCGGAGAGGCCCTGTTAATCTCGTCGCCGAGTACCAGATTGGCAAAGATCGGCCCTGGCTTGAACTCGAACTCGCGCAGTTCCTGATTGAACGCGCTGACCCCGGTGATGTCGCTCGGCAGCAGGTCGGGAGTGAACTGCACCCGCCTTACCGAGCAGTCGATCGACCTGGCCAGCGCCTTCGCGAGCAGCGTCTTGCCCACTCCGGGAACGTCCTCGATCAGAGCATGTCCCTCGGCGAGCAGCACGGTCATGGCGAGCCTGACCGCCTCCGGTTTGCCCACGACCACCGTATTAATCGCACCGCTGATCTTGTGGGCGAGAGGAATTAGCTGGTCAAGCGTGCGCTCCGCCTGCTCGATTTCAGCAGACACTCGTCCTCCTTGTCCCGGCTGCGCTGCCGGGCGATGTCCATGGCGGGAGTGCTGCCCGCGACTGGCGTCCATAGCGTTGCGCCTAGACAGTATGTGCGGGCATGACTCGATGAAACAACGGATCGGCCATCACTGCATAACGAGCCTTCCCACTGTTGACGTCTAGCCAACGCCAAGCGGTTGCGGATCGCTTCCGCGTCACTTGCACGTCCATTCTGCCCACCTCGCTCCACCTCCGTGACCTCGGGCTTCGCCGGGACAATGGCCGATTTACCGGCTCCCTATCATTGACGGTGGAGGAATATGGAGTACAGTGGTGCGCGGTGGGGCGGTGAGGGTCCCGCTGGGTCGCCGTTGTGGGGGGCAGTGGAGGTGAGCGCCGGTGTTTCTTGGCACTCACACGCCCAGGCTGGACGACAAGGGCCGGCTGTTCCTCCCGGCGAAATATCGCGACGAGTTGGCGGAGGGGCTAGTGCTGACAAAGGGCCAGGAACGCTGCCTGTACGTGTTTCCGCAGGCGGAGTTCGGCCGGATCACCGAGGCGCTGCGCACCGCGCCGGTGACAGCGAAGGCAGTCCGCGACTACAGCCGCGTGTTCTTCGCGAGCGCATCGGACGAGGTGCCCGACAAGCAGGGCAGGGTCACCATCCCGCCCGCGCTGCGCGAATACGCCGCGCTGCAGCGCGACTGCGTAGTGATCGGTGCGAACACCCGCCTGGAGATCTGGGACTCGGCCGCCTGGGACGCCTACCTGGAGCAGCAGGAAGACGCATTCTCTGACGCATCGCAGGAGGTGCTGCCAGGGGTCCTGTGAGCGGGCTCCGCCGACGCCTGGTTCCTGGGTCAACCCCAGGGCCAGCATCGCGAAGTCCAGTGCCCGGCGAGGTCTCCACCCGCGCCCGGCGGTGGCCATCCGGCTGACGCCTCTTCCCCGGCGTCAGGCGGCACCGGCCCGTCGCCGTCGCCGTCGCGCGGATGGCGACCTGGCCGGGCACGGCGATCAGGCACGGGCAGCGGATCAGCCGGGAGGAGGGGGAGGAACCCGCGATGGACGGGGCAGCATCGCATGTGCCGGTCATGCTTGACCGCGTGCGTGGGCTCTTCGCTCCAGCGCTCAGCGGTGCGGGGGCGGTGCTTGTCGACGCGACCATGGGCCGGGCCGGCCATGCCCGCGCGCTGCTCAGCGACCATCCGGGCCTGACCGTCATCGGCATCGACGCCGATCAGACGGCGATCGAGGAGTCCAGGGGATTGCTCGCCGCTGACCTGAACCGGGTTACCCTCGTGCAGGCCGTCTACGACCAGATCCCGGCGATTCTGGCCGACCTGGCCCAGCCGAGCGTGCAGGGTGTCCTATTTGACCTCGGCGTCTCATCGCCGCAGCTAGACGACCCAAGTCGCGGCTTCTCCTATGCCCACGACGCGCCGCTCGACATGCGCATGAACCGCTCAGGGCACCTGACGGCCGCCGAGGTGATCAATACGTATCCGGCCGGCCGGCTGGCGCGTGTCTTCAGCGAGTACGGAGAAGAACGGTTCGCACGGCGGATTGCCGATGCGGTGGTGCGCGAGCGGTCGCAGGAACCCATAACCTCGACGCTCCGGCTGGCCGAGATCATCAGGAACTCCATCCCGGCACCGGCCCGGCGCAGGGGCGGCAACCCGGCTAAGCGTACTTTCCAGGCGCTCAGGATCGAGGTCAATGATGAGCTCGGCGCGCTCGGGCGCGCGGTACCAGCCGCCCTGGACGCGATCGCCGTCGGCGGCCGAGTCGTGGTGCTTTCCTACCACTCGCTCGAAGACCGCATAGTCAAGCGAGCACTGAGCCAGCGTTCAGCCGATACGACCCCGCTCGGCCTGCCGGTACCGCTGGCAGCTAACCGCCCGCAGTTCCGGCTGCTGACCACTGGCGCCGAGCGGCCGGACGAATCAGAACTCGCCGCCAACCCCCGGGCTGCCTCGGCCAGGCTGAGGGCGGCGCAGCGGCTTCTGGAAGCGGCATGACCTCACAGGATGGATGAACGCCGATGCGCACCGACGTCATGACACCAGACAGGCCAGCCCAGCCAGCCAGCCACGGCGGTACCGGCCGGAGCACCGCAGGCGGTACGCAAGCGGCGCCCGACCCTGATGCACGGCGCTCCCCGCGGCCCGGGCGCCGTTCGCGCCCGGCCCGGCCCGGCAGCCCTCCGTACCCGGCCAGTCCCGTCCGGCCTGCCAGCCCGATCCGCCCGGCAGGACCCGGGCGCCCCGACCGTCCTGGCCGGACAGTCAGGACCGTGGGCCCGCCCAGGCAGCTGAGCGCCGACGGGCGAGGCCAGACCAGCCATAGCCGGGTTCGGCCAGCCGGGCACGCCACCGCAGCCGGACCTGTGCGGGCCAGGCAGGTCGGCCGGACGTTCTTCATCATGCTGCTGCTTGGCCTGCTCGGCGGCGGCCTGGTCTGCCTGCTCGTGGTGAACACGACGCTGGCGGCCAACTCGATCCAGATCAACAGGCTGGAGCAGGCCAACGCGGCCCGCACGCAGCGGATCCTGGAGCTGCGGCAGGAGGTAACCGCGAAGCAGTCGGCGGCAGTGATCGCGAAGGAGGCCAGCAACTTCGGGATGCGGCCAGAGCAGGTGCCTGCCTTCCTCGACCTGCGGACGCATTCCCGCACGGTCTCCCCAGGGCCGGCCCGGTGAGTCAGGACGGGGGCAGCGCGGGTTGGCAGCGGCATAATGGCGGTGACCGACGCCGGCAGGCGGCGGCCGCCAAGCGGCGCCCCGGCGGCCCGCGTCCAGGCGTGCCGCCGCACCCAGCGGGGCCAGGTCAGTCACCGCGAAGAGCTCCCGGGGGTCGTCCCCCCGGGCTGGCATCGCGAGGGGCTCAGCGAGGTCGTCCCCCCGGCCTGGCAGGCAGCGATCCGCCGCGGCGCAACGGGCATCCCACGAGCCGAGTACCCAGGAGCGGCCCCACGAGGAAGCCCGCGCCGCGTCACCGCCCTGCGCGGCGCGGCTGGCCACGAAGGCCGCTGCGCCGCACAAGCTCGGCGCGCCGCCTGAACGTCACACTGCTGTCCGTCGCGTTCGCCATCTCCGTGGTAATGGGCAGGCTTGTGCAGCTGCAGGGCGTTGACGCCTCCCGGTACCGGTACCTGGGCCATAAGGAGCGCGTGACAACGCAGACCACGCCGGCCGTCCGCGGCGAGATCACCAGCAGCGACGGAGCAGTCCTGGCCATGACCGTGCGGACCGACACCGTCTATGCCGACCCGCCGCTGATTAAAAAGTCCACTACCCTCGCAGACGTCGCCGGCAGGCTGGCTGGAGTGCTGCAGATGAAGGAGGGCCGGATTCTCCGGCTGCTGCAGAATCCGAGCTCGCCCGACTACGTGATTCTCAAGGACTCGGTTGTCGCGTCGACCGCAGATGCGATCAGCAAGCTTGGGCTGCCGGGCGTTGCCCTGACGCCGACGTACCAGCGCTCCTATCCCGCCGGTGACCTGGCCGCTCCCTTGCTCGGGTTCACCCACACCGATCACCGCAATGGCGTCATGACCGGACAGGCCGGCCTTGAGCTGGCGTACAACTCCTTGCTCACGGGCCGGAGCGGCACGGTGGTGTACGAGAAGGGAACGAACGGCCTGCCCATTCCGGGAACGGAGTCCACGGTCAAGGCCGCAGCTCCGGCGGGTAACCTGCGGCTGACCATCCAGTCCGACATCCAATGGAAGGCTGAGCAGGAGTGCGCGGCTCAGGTAGCCAAGACCCGGGCCAAGAACTGCACGATCGTGGTCATCCAGCCGAGCACCGGCCGGATACTCGCCCTGGCGCAGTACCCGACCTTCAATCCGGTCGCGCCGGCCACTTTGCCAGCGACCAGGGACATCGCGGTCGAGAACGTGTTCGCGCCGGGCAGCACGGCCAAGGTGATCACGGCAGCCGCCGCCTTCCAGTACGCGGGGCTGACGCCTGCCTCAAGCTACGTCGTGCCCGACGCTATGAAGTGGCACGGCGCCTGGTATCACGACGCCGAGACGCACACGACCCAGCGCTATACGATCGCGGGGATCATCGCGCATTCGCTGAACGATGGCATGATCCAGGTGGCCGACCATGTCACACCGGCTGAGCAGGATCGCATGTTCCGCGCGCTCGGCATCGGCTCGGACGCAGGCCTGAACCTGCCTGGCGCGACCAGCGGCCTGCTGGCGCCGCCCAGCCAGTGGACCGGCGGTGCCAGCAACACCCGCTACCAGATCTCGTTCGGCCAAAGCGTTAGCGTGACGGCCTTGCAGATGGCGAGCGTCTACGCCACGATCGCCAACGGCGGCGTCCGGGTCGAGCCATCCGTGGTGGCCGGCCATACGACCAGTTCTGGCCGCTACGTGCCTGCGTCGCGCCCGGCTGTCAGGCGGGTGATGTCAGCTCACACCGCAAGCGAGCTGATGCGGATACTCGAGCAAGTGCCGGTCGTCTACAACCGGGCAGGCGAGCCGTGGGGCCTCATTCCCGGATACACCGTGGCGGCTAAGACAGGTACCGCACAGGAGGCGACCCGGCAGCGCAACTTCTACGGATCGAGCTTCATTGGCATTGCCCCGGCGAAGAGCAGCGGGCTCGTGGTCGCCGTGAACCTCCAGGACCCGCGCAACGGTCCCTACTTCGGCATTGACGTCGCCGGGCCGGTCTTCAACGCGGTGA
>DASWGE010000143.1:0-9674 GCA_036393895.1 Streptosporangiaceae bacterium
GGCGGGGTAGACGGCACCGGTCGCGGCCAGCACCTGCGCGGCTGTCACGTGCGCGCCGTTCAGGTCCGCGCGAAGCACGAACGCTATCTCCGGCTCGCAGCGCGGCTGGATGAACGCCCCGCAGCGCAGCGGCTGGCCGACGTCGATCGCCATGTCGGCGGTGAGCCAGCCGTAAAGCGGCTGGTCGACCTTCATCTGCCGTTGCTTGGCGGTGCTGGTCAGCCCGAGCTTGGCGCCGACGACCGGGCCGCCACGGCTCACCCGGTCAGCCACCACGGCATCCTGGACCTGGTAGGCCGTCTCGACATCGAACGGGCCGGCCGTTGTCGTCAGCGCCTCGATTCCCGCGCGCTTGCCGACCACATCGATCAGCCCGGCCGCCATTTCGGCCGGATCGGTCATAACAGCGCCCCCGCCTGCTGGCTTGCCTTCCGTTCCGCCAGCTCGAGCGCCACGTCGATGATCATGTCTTCCTGGCCGCCGACCGCCTTGCGCCTGCCGAGCTCGAGCAGGATCTCGGCCTGGGAGACGCCGTACCGCTGCGCGGCCCGCTCGGAGTGAAGCATGAACGAACCGTAGACCCCGGCCAGGCCGAGCGTGAGGGCCGCGCGGTCCACGATCTGCGGTCGGCGCAGCGCTGGCCTGACGATCTCCTCGGCCACGTCCATCAGGGCAAGCGGCTCGATGCCGGTCTCGATGCCCATCTTCTGGCAGACGGTCACGAGAGTCTCGGTAGGGCAGTTGCCGGCCCCCGCCCCGGCGCCGGCCGTACAGCCGTCGATATGTGTCGCGCCCGCCTCCAGGGCGGCCAGCGAGATCGCCACCGACAGCGACAGGTTCTCGTGCGCGTGCATGCCGACCCCGGCCCGCAGGCCCTGCACCAGCGCGGTGATCCTGTCCCTTGCCTCCGGCACTGTTAGCGCGCCGGCCGAGTCCACGCAGTAAACGATGTCGGCACCGGACTCCTGCATCAGCCTGGCCTGAGCGAGCAGTTCTTCTGGAGCGAGCATGTGGCTCATCATCAGGAAGCCGACGGCCTCCATGCCGAGTCGCTTGGCCATGCTGATGTGCTGCTCGGCTATGTCAGCCTCGGTGCAGTGCGTGGCGACGCGGGCGACGCTGACTCCAGCGTCAGCGACCGCCTTCAGGTCATCTGCTGTCCCGATCCCCGGCAGTAGCAGGCAGGCGATCCTGGCCCGTTGCGCGGTCGCCACCGCCGCATTGATCAGCTTCATCTCATCGGTGCCGGAGAACCCGTAGTTGAACGAAGAGCCGCCGAGGCCGTCGCCGTGCGAGACCTCAATCACCGGCACCCCGGCCGCGTCGAGCCCAGCGACGATGTCCGTGACCTGGGTGCGTGTGTACTGGTGCGCAACGGCATGCGAGCCGTCGCGCAGCGTGGAGTCGGTGAGCCTGAACGGCGGCGTCACGCGGGCACTCCAGCCATGCGCGCTGCCTTGGCCTCGCCGACGGCGGTCGCGGCCGCGGTCATGATGTCCAGGTTGCCGGCGTACGACGGCAGGTAGTCTCCTGCGCCCTCGACCTCGAGCAGGACTACGACGCGGTGCGGCACGATCCCGCCCGGCGTCGCGAACGGGCCTTCCTCGATCACCGGGCGGTTCTTCAGCCGGTACCCGGGCACGTAGCGGGCCACGTCGGCGACCATCTGCTCGACCGAGGCAAGGACCGCGTCATGGTCGCTGCCCTCAGGCAGCGCGCTGAACACTGTGTTGCGCATCAGGATCGGCGGCTCGGCGGGATTGAGGATGATGATCGCCTTGCCGATACCAGCGCCGCCGATCTCCTCCAGCGCCCGCGCGGTGGTCCTGGTGAACTCGTCGATGTTCTGCCGGGTGCCAGGCCCGGCCGAGCGGGAGGCGACCGTAGAGACCATCTCCGCGTAAGGAACGGGCGCCGCCCTGGTTACCGCGGCGACGATCGGAACCGTGGCCTGACCGCCGCAGGTGACCATGTTCACGTTCGGCGCATCGAGGTGCTCGCCGAGGTTGACCGTCGGCACGACTTTCGGCCCGCGTGCGGCCGGGGTCAGGTCGATCGCCGGGATGCCAAGCCCGGCGAGCACTGACGCGTTCCGCACGTGCACGTACGCGCTCGTCGCGTCGAACACCAGGTCCACGTCAGCCGTATGTTCGCGCACCCAGTCGATTCCGGTGTGCGGCGCCTGGATTCCCAGCTTCCTGGCCCTGGCCAGGCCATCGCTGGCCGGATCGATGCCGACGAGCGCCACAAGTTCGAGCGCAGGGGAGCGCAGCACCTTGATCATCAGGTCTGTTCCGATGTTGCCCGATCCGATGATCACGCACCGCATCGTCATCCGCGCCTCCTCATCACAAGGCCGCCCGCCCGCTCATCTGCGCGCGATTGCGAGGGCTCATCATGCGACGCGCAGGCCAACGGGGCCGAGCCGGTCAATCTCGGCCCGGTACCGCTGCCCGGGCGCGATGTCGACGGCCGCATGCAGCGCGCCGGTCATCACGAACTGCCCGGCGCGGAGCGAGTCGCCGAGCCCGGCCAGGGTCCGGACCAGCCAGGCCGTAGCGTGCAGCGGGCTGCCGAGCGCGGCCGCGCCCGCGCCGGTCGCGATCACCTCGCCGTCCCTGCTGAACACCATTCCGGCCAGCCGCAAGTCGATGCCGCCGACCGGGACGACCGCCGCGCCCAGGACGATCGCGCCGCTGCTCGCGAGGTCGGCGATGGTATCGGCCAGCTTGATCCGCCAGCCTGCGATCCGGCTGTCCACAATCTCAATCGCCGGCGTCGCGCCGGAGACTGCCCTGGCCACATCGAGCGCGGTGCAGTCTGGCCCGGCCAGGTCCTCGCCGAGCACGAGGGCGATCTCCGCCTCGACCCGGGGATGAATGAAGCCGGCCGCCGCCACCTCGGCACCGTCGGGGTGAAGATGCGAGGCTAGGACGGGGGCGAAGTCGGGGGAGTCGACCCCGAGCATGCGCTGCATCGGCGCGCTCGTCAGGCCGAGTTTGTAACCCACTACCCGGTCCCCGTCCGCCAGCAGCCGCGCCACCAGGTCACGCTGCACCCGGTAGGCGTCGGTCACCGACATGGCAGCGTGAGTGTCGGTGAGCGGCTCGATCGGCAGGCCTGCGCGCCTGGCGGCATAGAGCGCCGCGCCGAGTTCGGCAACGGCGGGATCTGACAGCACGGTCAAGAAGGTACCTCCCCGGTGCGCGCAATCGTTTCTATCTCAAATGCCGGGACGTGATCGATCATCATTCGCCGCGACTGACCCACACAGGCGACCAGGATCATGGTCGCCGCGGGGATCACGGCAGCCACCAGGTCTGGTTCTTGGCGTTGGAGCAACTGGTGACGTTCACCTGAGTGCCAGCAGTGAGGCTGCTGGCCGGGTCGGTGAGGCATTTCCCGTCGCCACTGTTGCGCAGCTCAAATCGGCCGGTGACGGACCATTGCTGTATCCTCTGCGCCGCGCACTGCCGGAGCACGATGCCCGGGCTGGCGGCGGAGGTGGAGGAGATCGCCGCGCAGAGCGACCCCGAGCGCAGCTTGCCGCCGCTAACCGACCACTGCTGACTCGCCGCGCCGCTACCGCAGTTGGCGATGACCACCTTCGCCCCGACGGCCTGCCTGGACTGCACCAGGCACTCGCCGAGAAGCGCGCTGGTCACTGTGCCCGCCGACTGGTGGGTGACCGCGGTCTGAGCAGGGTCGATAGACGGGGTATAGACGTCCTGGTCGTAGGACGACCACGGCGCGAAGGTCGTTCCGCGTCCGGACGCCAGGTACGCCACCCCGGCGTTGCAGACGGGATTGAACGCGCACGCGTCGCTGGTTCCCGACGCGGCCGAGCTGTTGAGCTGCCAGAGGCCGCGGTCGTAAGACACCGTCCCCTGCGGGCACTTCACCGGCTGGCCTTGGACAAAGTCGCCGTGCCCGACTGCCTTGCCCGCCGCGTTGTCGCAGACGTAAAGCTTCGGGTCGCCGGCGCTCTCGGCCGCGCAGATCGCGGCCGCCGTGACCAGGTCTCCGGCGAAATAGCCGTTGTTGGCCCAGCCCGCCCGCGTCGCGTAGCGAACGCAGGTGCTCGACGCCGTCGCCGCCTGCGCGGCCGTGCGCGGCGATATTCCGGTCAGCGGCGCGATCAGGCCAGGCCCGTACAAGGCCAGGCCCGGGCGGGCGTCGGCCGCCGGCCTGGCCGGGCCGGGCGCGGACGGGTGGGCACCTGCCGCGTAGGCGGGGACGGCGATCGCGAATCCGGTGACGGCAATCAGAGTCACGATCTTGACGATCAAGGACAACTGGAACGCGAAATACCCTAAGTCGACTCGTTCGGCTCATTTAGCCGACTCTATCGCTCGGGCGCGCTCAAGGTCAGCTGATCCACTGGCGACAGCTCGATGGAAGTGGCCAGAACCTCGGCCGCTATCCAGTCCCGGTAGCCGAGCAGGTCGGCGTCGGAGGACGGCAGCCACAGCACGATCCGGTCGGACAGGCCCAGGCCCGCCTCCTTGCGCATGGTGTTGACCTGGTGGATCAACTCGTACACCCGGCCTTCGCGCCGCAGCTCGTCATCCAGCCTGGTGTCCAGCGCGACCGTCACGCCCTCGTCAGACGCCACCGCCCACCCGGCCTTCTCGAGCCTCTCAACCACGACCTCCTCCGGCTCGAGCACGAAGCCCATCACCTCGAATTTGCCGCCGTCGAGCTCGCGGAACTCGCCCGCGTCGAGCGCCTTCTTGACCAGGGGCATGCTGGCCCCCAGCCGCGGTGCGACCATGGGGAAGTTCGGCCGCACCCGCAGCCCGGTCGTCTCGATCCGGTCCAGGGCGACCTGCTTGACCCGCAGCTCGTCGGCGATCTCTGCGAGGTAGTCCTCGATGTCGTTGACGCCCTCGACGATCAGAGTGCTCAGCGGCTGGCGCAGCTTCAGCTTCGACTGCGCCCTCGCGCGACGGCCGAGTTCGACGATTTGGCGCACGGCGGCGACGTCCGCGACCAGCCGGTCATCGATCTGGCCGGCTTCCGGCCAGCCGGCCAGAAACACCGACTCCGGCGCGTCGGGGCAGACAGCCACGACCAGTGACTGCCACATGTGCTCGGCCAGGAAGGGCGCCACCGGCGCGATGACCCGCACCGACTGCACCAGGCTGGTCCACAGCGTCCGCAACGCCGCTTCGTCGCTGTTCCAGAACCGGCGCCGGGAGCGCCTGATGTACCAGTTGGACAGGTCGTCCAGGTACGACTCGAAGGCGCGGACCACGTTGACCGTGAGGTACCGCTCGTAGCCGCTAGTGGCGTCGGCGACCAGCCGGGCCGTACGAGCGAGCAGCCACCGGTCGAGCAACTGCATGCCCGGCCAACGGTCGGCGCCTGCGGCGTCCTGGCCGGTAATCGCGAGATCGGACAAGCTGGGCGTGAAGTCCGAGGTATTCGCGTAACTCGCCAGGAATGAGACACTGTTCCACAGCGTGAGGAGCTTGCGCAGGATCTCCTTGCCAGGGCCGAACCCGAACAGCAGGTTCTGGTTCGGCGGCTGCTGGCAGTACTGCCAGCGCATGACGTCCGCGCCCATCCGCGCGAACGCCTCATCGGCGGTAATCGCATTCCCCCACGAGCCGTGCATCTCGCGGCCATGCTCGTCCAGCATCTTCTCGTAGCCGAGTACCTGCCGGTACGGCGCGCGGCCGGTCAGCGTAACCGACATGAACAGCTGAGAGTAGAACCACAGCCTGATCTGCTCGCGCATCTCAGAGACCCAATCGGCTGGGAACCACTGCTCCCAGTAGCCGTGGTCTGGCAGGTCGGCGGTGGTCTGGCCCTTGGCCGCACCGGTCGCGTAGCCCTCCTCGATGAACTCTGGGTTCTCCCAGCCCAGCGTCGAGAATGGCACGATGCCCGCGTCCAGCCAGACATCACCGACTTCAGTGATCCGCTGCACCTCGCGATCACACTCCGCACAGCGAATCCTGATCGCGTCGATCCACGGCCTGCGCAACTCCTTCAGCCCGGTCAGCGGCGTGGTAGCCCGCTCCGCGAGTTCAGCGCGGGATCCGATTACGTTCAGGTGGCCGCACGGACACGGGTAGAAGGGCAGCGGCAGGCCGTAGTACCTGCGCCGGGAGATGTTCCAGTCCGACATGTTGACCAGCCAGTCGTCCATCCGGCTGCCCATGTACACGGGGGTCCACTCGACGTCGCGGTTCGCCTCCCGCAACGGCTCCCTGATCGCATCGACAGAGATGAACCAGTCGTCGGACACCCGGAAGATCAACGGCGTATGGCAGCGCCAGCACTCCGGATAACGGTGCGTGATGTGGCCGGACCTAACGAGCAGCGAGCGTTGCCGCAGGTCATTGATGATCTGGTCGGCAGCCTCCGAGGTGGACATGCCAGCCAGCCAGCCGTATTCGGGGTAGAACCTGCCTGACTCGTCGACGGGACTGAGCACGGCAAGGTCGTAGGCTCTGCCGAGGTCGAAGTCTTCAGCGCCGCAGCCCGGCGCGATGTGCACGATGCCGGTGCCGTCCTCCATCGAGACCTCGTCCCAGCTCACGACGCGATGCTCGACGCCGCCGCCGGGTGGCAGGTAGTCGAAGGGGCCGCTGTACCGCCAGCCGACAAGCTCGGAGCCCGGCAGCACCTCGGTGAACGTCTCGCCCTGGCCGCGCTGTACGGCCATCCAGTCACCGCCGGCGGTCCGGCCGTACTCGGCGTCCGCTCGGACCGCGGCCGCCACGTTCGCCGGCAACGTCCACGGCGTCGTGGTCCAGATGACCAGCGCTTCGCCGGGCCGCTCGATCAGCGGCAGGCGGACGAACAGCGACGGGTCGGATCGCTCCACATAGCTGCCGACCAACTCATGGGCCGAGATCGAGGTACCGCACCGCGGGCACCACTCGGTCGGCCGGTGCCCGATGTACAGCCAGCCCCGCTCGTGCACGACGCGCAGGAACTTCCAGATGTACTCGATGTTCGTATCGGAGAAGGTGTAGTAGTCCTTGCCCCAGTCCATCCACTGACCGAGCCTGACCGAGCCGGCGATCAGGTCGGCGGCATACTTCTCCACGACCTCTCGGCACTTGGCCGCGAACGCCTCGAGGCCGTACTCCTCGATTTCCCGCTTCGAGTTGAGGCCTAGCTCCTTCTCGACGCCGACCTCGATCCACAGGCCCTGGCAGTCAAAGCCGTTCTGGTAGCGCTGGTCGAAGCCGCGCATCGCCTTGTAGCGCTGGAAGGCATCCTTCAGGGTCCGGCCCCACGCCGTATGCACGCCGAGGACCTTGTTCGCGGTGACCGGCCCGTCGATGAAGCTGAACCTCGGGCCCCCCGCATTGGCGGCCCTGACCTTGGCGAAAATGTCCTGACGATCCCAAAAATCGAGGATCGCGCGCTCCAGCGAATCAGTGTCTGGCTTATCAGACAGGACAGGGAACATGGGCCGGAGTCTATCGTCCTCGCCGACCTTCACCGGCCGGCCTCATGGCCCGCCGGGGGCGGGACGGCCGCCGTCCCGACTGCTACCCGCGAGTGATTAGGCCGCGCAGGTAGGCGGCCTGGCCCGCGTGCTGGGCGTCGTCATCGATGACGCTGATCAACCGGACGCCGAGCGTCACGGGAGGATCCCAGCGGCGGTCGACGATCCGGTCAAGGTCAGCGTTAGTGAGCGTGCCGACGAAGCGGAGCGACTGCTCGAAGACGGCATCGTGATATCCGGTCAGCAGGTCGGCCGACTCGACCCTGACCGCTCCGACCTCATCTGCGGTGTGTCCCCAGCCGGTTGCCGCTTTGTCAAACGGAAGGCCGAACCTGTCGGCCCAGCCCGCGGCGGTCCATACCTGCTCGGTGCCGGCAACCTCGGAGACGTGGTCGTCCTGCACCCTGGTCAGGTGCCAGATCAGCCAGCAGATTGAGTTCGCCGCTGGCTGCGGGCGCCACGCAAGTTGCTCGGGCGTCAGGCCACTGGTGACATCATGGACCACCTCGCGCACCCTGCCGAGCGCATCAGAGAGCAATTCGGCCGTCTTCATGGGTAAACCCTTTCCGGTGAGTTCTCGCGGTAATCCTCGCCAGTACAAGGACAGAAAGCACCCTCCTAGGAGGAGATCATGGCGCCGAGGCGCAGCAATATCGCGATCAACCCCCTTTTCTCCCGGCCTGGAGAAGCCACCGAGAGGCCCAGGTTGGCACTCGCCGACGACGCGATGCTGCCGGAGACCGCATACCAGGTGGTGCACGACGAGGCGATGCTCGACGGGAATGCCCGCCTGAACCTGGCCACGTTCGTCAGCACCTGGATGGAACCGGCGGCGTCGAAGTTGTATGCCGAGGTGTTCGACAAGAACATGATCGACAAGGACGAGTACCCGGCGACTGCCGCGATCGAGAGCAGGTGCTGGAAGATCCTGGCCAGACTGTGGCACGCCCCCGATCCGCACGGCGCGATCGGCACGTCGACGATCGGCTCGTCGGAGGCCTGCATGCTCGGCGGGCTCGCGCTCAAACGCCGCTGGCAGCAAGCCCGCCGTGCAGCGGGCAAGCCAGCCGACAGGCCCAACATCGTCATGAGCTCAGCGGTCCAGGTTTGCTGGGAGAAGTTCGCCAACTATTGGGACACCGAGGCCCGGCTGGTACCGATCACGGAGGAGAACAGAACGCTGGGCGGCCACAATCTCGCTTCCTACGTCGACGAGAACACCATCGGAGTGGTAGCGATCATGGGAGTCACCTACACGGGCATGTACGAGCCAGTCCGGGCGATCGCCGCCGCGCTTGACCGGATCCAGGCCGATACCGGGCTGGACATCCCGATCCACGTCGACGGCGCTTCAGGCGCCTTCATCGCGCCGTTCCTGCAGCCCGAGTTGGAGTGGGACTTCAGGGTGAGCCGGGTGCATTCGATTAGCACAAGCGCGCATAAGTACGGCCTGGTCTACCCAGGCCTCGGCTGGGTGGTCTGGCGGTCGGCCGAGTACCTGCCCGAGGACCTGGTCTTCAACGTCAGCTACCTGGGCGGGTCGATGCCGACGTTCGCGCTGAACTTCTCCCGGCCCGGCGCCCAGGTGCTGCTGCAGTACTACAACTTCCTGCGCCTCGGCCGCGAGGGATACCGGTCGGTGCAGCAGGCTTCGCACGACGTGGCCAGGCACCTCGCCGACGAGATTGCCAAAATGGCGCCGTTCGATCTGTGGGGCGACGGACTCGACATCCCGGTCTTCGCGTGGCGGATGAAGCGTGGCTTTACCGACAACTGGGACCTGTACGACTTGGGCAATCAGCTGCGCCAGCGCGGCTGGCTCGTCCCTGCCTACCCGATGCCCGATGACCTGTCCGACGTGACCGTGCAGCGGATCGTGGTGCGCAATGGCCTATCGCTGGATCTCGCCGATGCGTTGCTCGATGACATCGCCGACTCGGTCAGATACCTGGACGGCCTGGACGGCCCGCTGCCGCGCGAGGGCAGGAAGACCACCGCCTTCCACCATTAGCCTTGCGCTTAGCCGCCGGCCATAGCGCCGACGACTAGCAGCGGCTCACTCCCAGCCAGCACCGGTTCGGGCAGCGGGAAGTTGGCCGGCTCGTGCGACAGGTCCTGCATGCAGGCGAAGAACCTGACGAACGCGCGGCGACGCCCAGTGCGGTGATCCCGCATTGTGCCGCGCAGCACCGGATACCTGGCC